>JBIIRN010000043.1:0-11480 GCA_044341525.1 Sediminibacterium sp.
AAAGAAGCGCGTGCTGTATTTTACCGCGAATGGCAAGGAACCAAACGAAGATCCCTATTATCTACATCTTTATCGCGTCAACCTCGATGGTACCGGACTCCGACTGCTGAATCCGGGAGAATTTGAACACAGCAGTTCGATGAATGATAACCAGCAATTTTTTGTTGATAATTATTCCAGAGTTAATACCATCCCACAATCGGCTTTGTATAATACGGAGGGAAAAAAGATAATGGATCTCGAAACTGCTGATTTCAGTTCACTCATGAAAACCCCCTATCGTTTTCCCCAGCCCTTCAAAGTAAAAGCTGATGATGGAATTACCGATCTATATGGAGTGATGTATAAACCCTTTGATTTTGATTCCACCAAAAAATATCCATTAATTGAATATGTATATCCGGGTCCGCAAACCGAAGCCGTAAACAAAGCTTTTGGAAGAAGCATGGATAAAACAGAACGATTGGCCCAATTGGGATTCATCGTCATTACTGTCGGAAATAGGGGAGGACATCCGGCTCGCAGTAAGTGGTACCATAACTATGGTTATGGTAATCTCAGAGATTACGGTCTCGCCGATAAAAAAGCTGCTGCTGAACAATTGGCAGATCAATATCCCTTTATTGATATCAACCGAGTAGGTATTAACGGACACAGTGGAGGCGGATTTATGAGCACAGCTGCCATGTTGGTTTATCCGGATTTCTTTAAGGTAGCCGTTTCAGAAAGTGGAAACCATGACAATGCGATTTACAATCGCTGGTGGAGTGAAAAACACCACGGGGTAAAAGAGATCATCTCTGAAAAAGGAGATACCAGTTTTGCTTATTCCATTGAAAAGAATCCCGATTTGGCGAAGAACCTGAAAGGTCGTCTGATGTTAACTACCGGCGATATCGATAACAATGTGCACCCCGCCAATACCATTCGTGTAGCCCACGCACTGATTCGTGCCAATAAGCGATTTGATTTTCAAGTATTACCCGGGCAAAGACATGGATTCGGTGATATGACTGAATATTTTTTCTGGACCATGGCTGATTATTTTACCCGTTTCCTCATGGGGGATACGACAGAACGTCCCGTTGATATAGAAGAGATGAACAAAGAGATTCAGCAATCCGGTCCGAAAACAACGCCTTCCGCTGCGGGTAGACGCGGTCCGGAACCAACCCATCAATAATATTTAACAACGTATCAGTGATCAACGCAGGAAAACCCTATTCCTGCGTTTTTCTTTTAACTTTATCAACCGGTAGTTTTTCCCTCGTTCTCTGTAACTTTGCCTGTCCCTACCGGACATAATTACAATTCCATTATTTATGGCCACCAGAACCGACCTTTTTCAGTCCCCCGATTATTACCAGGTAGATGGGTTACTCACAGAAGAGCAACTGCTGATCAGAGAAACCGTACGGAGTTATGTCAAAAAAAATATTTCTCCTATCATTGAAGACTATGCTCAGCGGGCAGAATTTCCGGAACAAATTGTAAAAGAATTAGGTGATTTGGGTTGCTTCGGTCCTACCATACCGGTTGAATACGGCGGCGGATCACTTGATTATATCAGTTACGGACTAATGATGCAGGAATTGGAACGGGGGGATAGTGGTGTAAGAAGTACGGCCAGTGTGCAGGGAAGTTTGGTAATGTTTCCCATTTATGCTTACGGAAATGAAGAACAAAGAAAAAAATATTTACCCAAACTGGCTTCCGGCGAATGGTTGGGATGTTTTGGTTTGACAGAACCCGATCATGGCAGTAATCCGTCGGGCATGACTACCCGTTTTGTAGACAAGGGAGACCATGTGATTCTCAATGGTGCCAAATTATGGATCAGCAATGCACCTTATTCACAAGTAGCAGTTGTTTGGGCTAAAAATGAGCAGGATGAAATTCAAGGATTGATTGTCGAAAGAGGAATGGAAGGTTTTTCTACACCCACCACCCACAGTAAATGGAGTCTGCGTGCCAGCGCTACCGGTGAATTGGTATTTGATAACGTGAAAGTTCCCAAGGAAAATATTTTACCCAACGTGAAAGGACTCAAAGGTCCGCTCGGTTGTCTCTCCAAGGCCCGCTATGGTATTGCCTGGGGAGCACTTGGTGCCGCCATGGATTGTTATGATACTGCATTGCGATACAGCAAAGAAAGAATTCAGTTCGATCGCCCCATTGGTGGATTCCAACTCCAGCAAAAAAAGCTGGCTGAAATGATAACCGAAATTACCAAGGCACAATTGCTCGTATGGCGACTCGGTACCTTGATGAATGAAAATAAAGCCACTCCCCAGCAGATTAGTATGGCAAAACGGAACAGTTGTGAAATAGCTACCCAAATCTGTCGCGATGCACGGCAAATGCTGGGCGGAATGGGAATCACCGGAGAATATAGTATCATGCGACACATGATGAACCTCGAAAGTGTTATTACATACGAAGGAACCCACGATATCCATCTGCTCATTACAGGTCTAGATATTACGGGGTTCAATGCATTCAAGTAATGGCTAAAAAGATTTTCCTCATCGGACTGATGGGATCGGGTAAGAGCTATTGGAAAAACTTCCTGAGTGAAAAATACAGGGTACGTGGTTATGACCTGGACTATCTGATAGAGTCATTTGAAGAACAAACCATTGCTGAGATTTTTGAAGAGAAAGGAGAAGAATTTTTTCGGGAAAAAGAAGCTGCCGCCCTGCGCTGGTTCCAACATAACCCTTCTTATATTCTTGCCACCGGGGGAGGTACGCCTTGTTTTCATGACAACATAGACTGGATGAACAGCCAGGGCATTACCATCTGGATTGATGAATCTATTTCCACGCTGACAAATCGGTTGCAGTCCGAAAAAGAACACCGTCCCCTCATCAGCCAATTATCAGATGATGAAATACATCATTTCCTTTCCGAACAAAGATGGCAAAGAATGCCTTTCTATGAAAAGGCCCAATACAAACTGAATAGAGATAACATCTCAGAAGCCGGTTTTAAAAAAATTATCGGACCCTATGAATAAAAAAATTCTCCCGCTGGTTGCTTGGGCAACAGCACTGACTGTAGTCATGGGCGCAATGGGGGCTCACGCACTCCAAACAAAACTCTTACCGGCTCAAATGAATAATTATGAAACGGCACTCCGATATCAATTTTTTCATTTGCTGGCCTTGCTAATCACTGGTCTTTTTTCCCTGCATTTTTCAACTTTTTCTTTTCGCTGGGTGACCCGTTTCTTCATCGCCGGTATCCTGTTGTTCTCCGGTTCCATCTACCTGATTATTATTTGTAAGTATATGCAAGTTGAATTTCCCAGATTGTTGGTACTGCTCACCCCACTGGGTGGCGTTTGTCTAACTGCTGGCTGGATTACCCTGGCCATTACCCTCCAACGTGCTGTTACACAAAAAGTGGAAAACTGAGCAAGGTCATTTCAGTTTTGCACATTGGCTATTTATTGGGAATTCCCGAAAGGGCATGACTTATATTTGTTACAATGGCAACCTCTGCGAAAAAGAAAAAAGAACCTGCCGCACCTGATCCTTCAGAACTCTCTCAGGATACAGAGCAAAAAGTGTCTGTGCAGGAAGTCATGCAGGATGAACGCACCATCAAAATTACCGGCGTGTTTTTCCTGTTGTTGGCTGCATTCTTTCTGGTTGCTTTTACTTCCTATCTATTTACCTGGCAGCAGGATCAGGATAAACTCTTTGAATATGGCATCCGGATTTTTACCATGAGTAAAATCAGGATGGATAACCAGTTGGGGGTATTAGGAGCTTATGTTGCTCATCAATTGATTTATAATGGGTTTGGTCTGGCGGCCTATCTGCTTTGCACCACATTATTTATACTGGGAGTCAATTTGCTTTTTGACAAAAAGGTATTTAACCTGGGTACTAACTTAAAATACGTAGTGACCGGATTGATCATTTTTAGTTTGTCGTTGAGTTTCTTCCTTCCAAACAATGGTTTTCCGTGGGGTGGTGCTGCAGGGGATTGGATGAATCAGTGGGTTACAGGTTGGCTGGGTAACCTGGGAACCGGTATTTTATTGGCAGCCACCTGTTTGGCATTTGCTATCTGGTGGTTCAATCCAATCTTCCGTTGGCCATCTCGTTCCAACAATTCACCCACCCTTGCCGAAGAAACTTCTCAAAAGCAAAATGAAGAAGACTGGAAAGCTCCGGAAGATGATGAAGAACCGGTATATCAACAATGGGAAAATGAAGTGAATCCGATCGAAGGGGCCAAATTAATGATTCAGGAGGAGGTTGAAACACCTGCAGAACTGATGCAAATGACAATTCGCGAGGAAGTTCCAACTGACAAAGAAATTCTGCCCTTGACAGAAAAAGAGCCGGAACCGTCATTCCAAACGGAAAGCGCACTGTCTCTGGAAATTAAGGAAACTCCGACTGAACAGGAATCCGGTAAGAGCCGTTCTGCCGTAAAATCTATGGCCGCTTATGATGCCACCCTCGATTTGCAGAATTATAAATATCCAACCCTGTCATTGCTCGAACAACACGGGAGTGAGAAAATAGTACATGACCCCCAGGAACTGGAGAGCAATAAAAACCAGATCATTGCTACCCTGAAAAATTATGATATCTCCATCCAACGCATCGCTGCGACTGTTGGTCCTACAGTTACCCTTTACGAAATTGTTCCGGCACCCGGAGTTCGCATTAGTCGGATTAAAAATCTGGAAGATGATATTGCCCTGAGTCTGGCAGCCCTGGGTATCCGAATCATAGCACCTATCCCCGGGAAAGGGACCATCGGTATCGAAGTTCCCAATGTGCGCAAATCTGTTGTCAGCATGAAGACCCTGCTGGCTTCCGATAAATTTCAATCCAATGCCCACTCACTCCCGATTGCTATTGGTAAAAAAATAGACAATGAAAATTTCATCGTTGACCTTGCCAACATGCCACACTTATTGATGGCGGGAGCGACCGGACAAGGTAAATCAGTCGGAATCAATGCCCTGTTGGTTTCACTTCTTTACAAAAAACATCCTTCCCAACTCAAGCTGGTTCTGGTTGATCCCAAAAAGGTAGAGCTCAGTCTCTATCGGGTGATTGAAAAACATTTCCTTGCCAAATTGCCCGGCGAAGAAGAAGCAATTATTACCGATATCAAAAAAGTAGTCCATACACTCAATGCACTTTGTATTGAGATGGACAACCGCTATGATCTTCTAAAAGAGGCAGGTTGTAGAAACATCCGCGAATACAATGAAAAATTTACTGAACGCAAACTCAATCCCCTCAAAGGTCACCAGTATCTTCCTTTTATAGTTTTGATAATAGATGAGTTTGCTGATTTAATCATGACTGCGGGTAAGGAAATTGAATTGCCTATTGCCCGATTGGCCCAATTGGCACGTGCCATCGGTATACACTTAATTATCGCTACCCAACGACCCTCCGTCAATATTATTACCGGTACCATCAAGGCCAACTTCCCTGCGCGGATTGCTTTTAAAGTATCCAGCAAGATCGATAGTCGCACCATTCTTGATACCGGTGGGGCAGAACAACTGATCGGGAAAGGAGATATGCTAATTAGTTATGGCGGTGAAATTACCCGTTTACAATGCGCTTTTGTTGATACGCCGGAAGTAGAAAAGGTTTGTGAATTTATTCAGAAACAGCCCGGCTATCCAGATGCCTTCCTGTTACCGGAATACGTTGATGAAAAGGAACTGGAAGGAAAGGATTTCGATATCAATAACAGAGACCCCTTGTTTGAAGATGCGGCCCGACTTATAGTAACCAGCCAAATAGGATCCACCTCTCTGTTACAAAGGAAAATGAAATTGGGGTATAATCGGGCGGGACGACTGATGGATCAACTGGAGGCAGCCGGAATAGTGGGTGCCAACCAGGGAAGCAAGGCACGGGATGTCTTGTTCAAGACTGAAGCAGAATTGAACCAGTTTTTGCAACAATTTTAAGATCCTATACCCAAAAATCCACTATTCGCCGAATTTCTATATTCGGGAAATCCAATATCCTATCTTTGTCCACTCAAAAGTCAACCTGCATGAAATTCAGATTGCTACTGATAGCGAGTTTGTTCAGTTGTACTGCATTCGCTCAGAATGATCCGGCTGCTAAGAAGGTATTAGATGGAGTCGGTTCCAAGGTAAAAGCTGCCAAAGGTATCATTGCTAATTGTCAGCTGATATCTGTCAGCAGCAAAGGCAAACAAACCGGAACCAAGGCAATTTCTGTTTCCATGAAAGGTGATAAATATGTGGTAAAACAAGGAAAACTCGAGGTAATCTGCGATGGTCAGAATGTCTACAGCTTTGATGGAGATAAAACAATTACCAAGACATCCGTTGCAGAAACCAACAATTCCCTCAATCCGCAAAAACTGTTGACCGGCGCATATGATAAGGACTTTACCTATAAATTATTGCCTACCCCCGGTAGTTTTCATGAAATTGAGATGAAGCCCATCGATACCCGTAAGAACTTCGCTAAAGTCAACTTGTTCATCGATAAGGCAAAAAGCAGTATTGCCCGGGCCCGAATTCTCGACAAAAGTAACAATGTTACCGAGCTGAAGATTCTCAATATGAATTTCAATGCTGCCCTTGCCGATAACCTCTTTGTCTTCAATAAGGCAAAATACCCCAAGGATGTCGAGATCCTGGATTAATAGCGATTATCGGATCAGATAAGTCACCCCTTCTATTGCCAGATCTGTATTAGGAAATACTTTTCGGGCTTCCTCCAGTAACGGATCCAGGTTTTCATATTTACTACTAAAATGACCGATTAACAAGCGGTTTGCTTCCGCAGATTCAGCCAATTTTGCTGCCTGGTGTGCTGTACTATGGTATCGTTCCCTGGCTTTTTCTGCAAAATCATGGAGATAAGTGGCTTCATGATATAAGAGACGAACACCTTTCACCGTTTCAGCCAGCTCGGGTAGGTATACCGTATCTGCACAATAGGCATAGGATGCCGGGAGTCCTGCCGAAGTGGTGACTTCCTCATTTTGTATGACCTCTCCTCCGGGTAGCTGATAATGGTCACCCTTCTGAAGAAATGGGAAAAAAGCAGCCGGAATACCCCTCTCCACTGCTCTGGACTTATTCACGCGGCGGGGCAACTTCTTTTCATCTGCCCGCAAACCCCAGCAGCTAATGCGGTGCTCCACCGGGAAACAACGGAGCGTAAAATGACGGGTATCTATCAATAGAGCAGGCTCTGTAAGCAGTTTGTATTCAATGGGGTAGGAGAGAACCGTATCTGCCACTGCCAACTGTTGCCGGATGATTTCCGGTAAACCGGGCGGGCAAAATAAAGTAATACCCTCTTTTCGATTGAGTAATCCCATACTGGTTAATAAACCAATCAGACCAAAATAATGATCCCCGTGTAAATGAGAAATGAAGATATATTTAATTCTACTAATGCGAATTTTGTATCGGGCCAGTTGCATCTGAGTGCCCTCTCCGCAGTCGATAAGCAGTAACTGGTCATGCACGGAAAGAACCTGGGCGGTCGGGTGACGACCATATACCGGTAGTGCCGAATTATTTCCCAGGATCGTGACAGAGAACATAATAAACGGAAATGGATTTTTCAATAAGACAACCAGCTTAGATTTCTGCTGCTTAGATAAGGCCGGATTGCCCTGTTTTGGCTTGATTTTCACTAAAATACGCTAAAAAAATTGGATGATGATATTTTCAGATGAATTACGTACCTTTGCACCCGAATAAGAAAAAGAAAAATTTACCGGAGTCTTTAAATTTTTACCGATGTCTCAATTAACTATTGAAAAGAAACAAGCCAATTTCACAAAATACGGAGGAAGTGTGACCAACACCGGTTCCGTAGAAGCACAGGTGGCTAACATTACCGAAAGAATCTCGCAGATATCAGGTCATCTGCAGACAAACCAAAAAGATCATTCTACCCAACGTGGATTGATGCGTTTGGTAGGACAGCGCAAGCGCCTGCTTACCTATATGCAAAAGCACAATCTGCAGGGATACCGCGAACTGATCGAGAAACTGGGTTTAAGAAAATAAAATTCTCCCTAACAGTATCTGATATTCCCAACTGATGAAGTATTCCGGTTGGGTTATTTTGCTGGATAGAACTCCCTTTTATTTTATTACCATCAATCGGTTGGCTGTTGATACTGCCCATCCTCATTATTATTAAATACAAATTATGTTAACACAAAAAATAAATGTGGACTTTCAGCATGAGGGTCTACCTACTATTACACTCGGAACTGGAAAACTGGCAAGACAAGCCGATGGTGCAGTAACCGTAACACAGGGAAACTGTGTTTTACTCGCCACAGTAGTTGCCAATAAGGAACCGAAAGAAGGACAGGATTTTTTCCCTCTGAGCGTAGACTACCAGGAAAAATTTGCATCTGCCGGAAGAATACCCGGCTCATTTTTTAAGCGGGAAGCCCGGCTGAACGATTATGAAATTTTGACCAGCCGTCTGATAGACCGTGCTCTCCGCCCTTTGTTTCCGGAAGATTATTTCTGTGACGTACAGGTATTGATCAGTCTGGTATCCAGCGACCCGGAGATTATGCCCGATAGCCTTGCTTGCCTCGCTGCCTCTGCTGCCCTTGCAGTTTCTGATATTCCTATCAAAGAAATCATCAGTGAGGTTCGTATTGCACGCATCAATGGTAGTTTCGTTATCAATCCGACCCGCAGTCAGTTAGCTACGGCTGATATGGATTTTATGATAGCTGCTACTGAGAAAAATCTGATGATGGTGGAAGGCGAAGCCAAGGAATGTTCTGAGGCAGACCTGGTGAAAGCACTTGAATTAGCACACAATGCTATCCGTATCCAGATTCAGGCACAGCAGGAATTACGCAACAAAGCAGGAGTTACCGGTAAAAGAGATTATAAGAAGCCGGATACTGATGCTGAAATTCACCAGCAGGTTGTAAATATCTGCCGTCAGCGTATCTACGATATCGCCCGCAAAGGATCTGCCAAAAATGAACGAAGCGAAGCATTCAGTCAGCTGAAAGAAGAAATGCTGGAGCAATTGGGAGAGAATGTAACCGACTTGCAAAAGAAACTCGCTAAGAAATATTTTGAAGACCTGAAATGGGAAGTAGTAAGAAATGTGATGCTTGATGATCGCATTCGGCTCGATGGCCGCCAACTTGATGAAGTACGTCCTTTGGCCATGGAAATCGAACCACTGCCTTCTCCCCACGGATCTGCTCTTTTCACCCGCGGAGAAACCCAATCGCTCACTACCGTAACTTTCGGTACTAAACTCGATGAGTTACTCATTGAAAGTGCAGCTAAATCTGAATATTCACCTTTCTTGCTACACTATAATTTCCCACCCTTCTCAACAGGTGAGGTAAAAATGATGCGCGGTCCGGGCCGTCGTGAGGTAGGACATGGTAACCTTGCTCTTAGAAGTCTCAAGCAAATGATGCCGGGCAATGAATATGCTTATACCGTTCGTGTAGTAAGTGATATCCTCGAGAGTAACGGATCTTCTTCCATGGCTACTGTTTGTGCCGGATCTCTGGCCCTAATGGATGCAGGTGTACCTTTCAAAAAACACGTGAGTGGTGTGGCCATGGGGCTCATCACGCGAGAAGATGGTAAATATGCTATCCTCACCGATATCCTGGGCGATGAAGATCACCTGGGTGATATGGACTTTAAAGTTACCGGTACCCGCGATGGTATTTGCGGCGTTCAAATGGACATCAAAGTAGATGGTTTGAGTATGGCTGTTATGATGGAAGCCCTCGAACAAGCTAGAAAAGGTCGTTTGCACATTCTGGATGCTATGTACCAGTGTATCCCTGAACATCGTTCCGATGTGAAGCCACACGCTCCGCGTATGATCAAACTGATCATTGATAAAGAATTCATCGGTGCCGTAATCGGACCCGGAGGAAAAGTAATCCAGGAAATCCAGCGTGAAACCGGAACTACCATCAATATCGAGGAAGTAGGTAATACCGGCGAAGTAAGCATCTTCTCTGCCAACCAGGAAAACCTTGATAAAGCCGTTCGTTGGGTAAAGAGCATCACCGCTGTTCCCAACGTGGGTGATGTGTATGAAGGTCCAGTAAAAGGAATCAAGGAATTCGGTGCATTCGTTGAATTCATGCCGGGTAAACAAGGATTGCTTCACATCAGTGAAATCAGCTGGAAACGCCTCGAAAACATGGACGGTATCTTTAAGGAAGGTGATATGGTGAAGGTGAAACTGGTAGGACTTGATCCGAAAACGGGTAAGTTCAAGTTGAGCCGCAAAGCCCTGATGCCTAAACCTGACTTCAATAAGTCACAGGATCAACGCTCAGCCAATACGGGGGAAGGAGAGGAAGCATAAACTGCTGTTTACCCTTTATTCTCTAACCAATGGAACAGGCAGTTCAATCTGTAATAATAGATTTGCCATCGGCACAGCAAGATGAACTGATCGCTGAATTGTGTGGTCTTGGCTATGATGGGTTCGAACAGACCGATAGCCAACTAATCGCCTATATCCCCTTCACCGATTTTGAGGAAACAGGCCTTCAATTTTTATTGAACAAACATTCCTTAAATTATTCATTATCAATAATTGAGAAGACCAATTGGAATGCTATTTGGGAAAGTAATTTCCAACCGATACAGATAGGTAAACGAATTGGGGTGAGGGCTGATTTCCATCCACCCATGACAGAGGTCGAGCATGAATTGGTCATTACGCCGCGCATGAGTTTTGGTACCGGTCATCATGCGACCACCTCCCTGATGATGGAGACCCTACTCTCGCTACCTCTCAAGCATACAAGGGTATTGGACTTTGGAACCGGAACAGGCATTCTGGGTATCCTGGCTTTGAAATTAGGTGCCGATAAGGTCTTAGGCATCGACAACGATCCTTGGTGTATTGAGAACGCTGCCGACAACTGCAAAATGAATGCAATTTCAATGGAACTCATCCTGGCGGAATCTCCCCCGCAAAACCAGGTTTTTGATATAATACTGGCCAATATTAACCTGCATATCATACAGGCACATCTGAGTGCCCTTCGCAAATGCCTTCACCAACATAGTAGCTTGTTGCTCAGTGGATTACTTATAGAAGATGAATCCATCCTAGATGAATTATGCAGAAAGGAAGGACTGGAAAAACGATCCCGGGCTGAGAAAAATGGATGGTTGGTTCTTTTCTATCAGCCACGAAATTAGTTTGGTAACAATTTCGTAACTTTACAATCCCCTCTAATAATAGTCGATTCATTATGAATGAATTATTGTTAATATGTTTATCCTACTGCCTGGGTTCAATACCCACCGCCGTTTGGATCAGTCGATCAGTTCATGGCATAGATATTCGGGATTATGGCAGTGGTAATGCAGGTGCCACCAATACATTCCGGGTACTGGGTTCCCGTTGGGGTTCCATCGTTATGCTGGTAGATGTTTTAAAAGGTTTTATCGGCAC
>JBIIRN010000255.1:0-3147 GCA_044341525.1 Sediminibacterium sp.
TGTTGTATAGGAAAAAGGGCGTAATTTCAACAAAATCTTCTATATGAAAAACCCGGTTACTGCTACGGCATTTGCCGGCAGCTATCTTCAAAAACTTGTCGAGTCGGTACTTTTGATGTTGGCCGTTTTTTTACTGCTTAACTTTTTCTTTATTATTGTTTCTAATATCAGATGGTTAAGTCCCTTGCTGATGCCTATTTGGTACGCCGTATTTTCGGGGCCAGGTGGAACGATTACGTTTTCTGTTTTGTTGTTATTAGGAAGTCCTTTGCTGGCATTTTATTGGCATCGTCATTTAGAGGCAGGCAAGCTTAGCGCGATAAGCTCACACGCAGTAGTGCGTGGAACCATTCGCTGGGGCCTAGCGTTGGGGGCGATCTTTTTATCTTTTATGCTTTTTATATTTCCCCTGATTTCTAACACCAAGTTATTGTTGATGGATGATATGCCTGCGGCGGCGGTGAGTGGCAAAAGTTTCTTGGCGTATGTGTTGTTGCGTAGTTTGGCCTTGCGCTGGTTTTTATCCGGCAGTTTGCTATTGGGCGGCCTCTTCCTTTTCTTCAGAAAAACGATGTTGGCCGGCTTGTTACTGGTGACAGCGGCTTCATTGGTGTTTCTATTGTTGTGGTTGACCATGGGTGAACTTTCTCCCTTTCATGTTGGGTATGTAATTGCAGGTTTTGTAATGTTAGTCCCTATCTATTTGTTGAAGTTGCGCTGGACGGACCTGCGCAGAAGGTGGAGCGAGGGAAGTGTAGAGTTAGCGCCTCCGGTGGTAAGGATGTCTTTTCGTTGGGGAGCGCTGATGTTGGTGCTTGTCGGAATTGGCTTCACCTTTAAAGGTTCCGTAAAGGCCGGTTTTGGGTTTGCTTCTTCGCCGCTGGAGGGTAAATGGCGCGTCATGAAGCTGGAGCGCAATGGTACGCCTGTTCCGGCGGATGCCTGGCTAACAGATGCAGAGGCTTGGTCAACGGTTTATATAGAATCCGATAGGGATTTAAGTTTTTGTACGAACCCGTATGTTTTTGACCAGCGTGCAAGTTTTTATTCAAGTTATGTGCTCGATTCTAAGAGCGGACAAATAAGTATTTCTCATTTGCGAGATCGTGGAGGTCCAATTCGTTTTCAGGTGGAGGGCATTGGAACCAATGAGCTTTCCTGGATGGGCCGTGTAGGCAGTGATCAGGTAAAGATGGTCATGGTGAGGGGAATGTAAAATTGAAGAGAGGGAAGAGGAGACACCCAAAAATTCCAAAAAAACGGTGGATAAACTCTGAACAAACGGGGTAAGTCCTTATATTTGCGTCCGCCTTTAGCGGAATGGTGCGGTAGCTCAGTCGGTAGAGCAAAGGACTGAAAATCCTTGTGTCGCCGGTTCGATCCCGGCCCACACCACACAGTAGCCCTGAATTAATTCGGGGCTACTTCATTTTATGCATTTTGTATATGTGATTTATAGTTCTTCTAAAGACAGTTACTACATAGGTGAGACCGTTAATGTAGAAGAACGGATTATTCAGCATCAACAGCATCTTTATGCGGGATCGTATACTAAAATTGCGAGTGACTGGGAGCTCGCATTTTTGCTTACATGTAAAGACAGGGCATCAGCATTAAAGGTAGAGAAACACTTAAAAAAGGGCAAATCAAAGGTCTATTTGAAGCGGCTACATCAAGATAAGGACGCCCTGGAAAAGCTCAAATATATTTTGAGATAAACGTATTCAATAGAGATTGATTGATGCCGGTTCCCCCGACGTGTCGGGACCGTGACCTTCTCCCAATAAATCAAACACTGTCTGTTAAAAGGGGCACTTACATCGATACAAAAGCATTAAATTCGTTCTGATCTAAATGCTCAATGGAACAATATGATAAACGGCTTCGTACTTGAGATTACCAATCGCTCATCAGAATGGGAAAATGTTACTTTGTTTATAGAAGGTGGCGAAAATCCTAAAGTTGACATTAAGGTTTTGCATTCAGACTACACCTACAATTCCCTTTTATTAATGGCCAAAAGTAAAGGATTCATTGGAAGCGGTTTACAATCTGAACATGGCTTTATTGAAAAAGTAAACATTTATGCGCCAACCGGCATAAATAAAATAGAATTCAAATCAATATGGGATGAAGCAGAAATTTATATCGATGGGGTTTCAAGTTTCATTGCCATTGACGTGCCTCCATTGGAGAAGGGTATTTTTCAATTGATGCCGGTTCCCCCGACGAGTCGGGACCGCCCCCCACCTGACAAGTCTTTATTGAATTGGTAAGAATTAATTGATGTTAATTCATCTAACGCCGCGAACTTTAATCAGGTTGATTGGTTAGGGTTAATAAATAAACAAATATGAAATCTAAGTTTTTCGCAATGGCTGTAATTGCCCTTGCCAGTGTATTCACATCTGCAACTGCTCAAAAAACAGTAGTAGACATCGCAGTGGGTTCAAAAGACCATTCAACATTAGTAGCCGCAGTTAAAGCTGCCGGACTCGTTGAAACCCTGCAGTCTGCAGGACCTTTCACCGTTTTTGCTCCAGTGAATGCTGCTTTTGGCAAACTGCCTGCGGGTACTGTTGAAACCCTCTTAAAGCCCGAGAACAAATCAACTTTAACGAAGGTGCTGACTTATCACGTAATTGCCGGCAACCTCGATGCGGCCGCAGTTGTAAAAGCCATTACAGATGGTGGTGGAAAGGCAGCGGTGAAAACTGTTAGCGGCGGTACATTAACTGCTTCATTGAAAGATGGAAAAGTTATTCTTACTGATGAGAATGGCGGTGTTGCTACTGTAGTAGCGACAGATCTGAAGGCAGAAAATGGTCTGGTACACGTGATTGACACGGTGGTATTGCCTAAGTAATTTTCTTTCGCACATTTTATTGTAAGAAGAGCCATGATCGGGTTTATCCCAATCATGGCTCTCTTTTTATTATTTCCCACAACACCTGATTGCCGGGGGCGAATCGTTAAAGGAATGTTGAATTATATGAAAATCGAATGCCGGCTATTGCTTTTTTTTAGCCGGGCAGTAATTTGATTAAAAATTTAAAGCATGTCAAATTCTTCCTTCATCAAAAACACTTTCCGAAATCTTTTGTCTTCTCAATCCTGGTCAGTTGATCTCGCTCTGCTGCTTGTACG
>JBIIRN010000256.1:0-3140 GCA_044341525.1 Sediminibacterium sp.
GAAAGAAATCCTGGAAGGCCGCTTGCGCGAACTCTCCTACCTCAACCGCCGCATACACATCACCCTGCATGACCTGCGGGAAGTAGATGAGTCAGGAAAAACCTACGAAAAGAGTTTTTACAGCGAGGGCGGCATCACTGAATTTGTAGAAATGCTCGATAAGAGTGGCAACAGGAACCCGATTATTCCTGCACCTCTCTATGTGGAAGGACTCGATACCCAATCCAATGTAGCCGTTGAAGTGGCCCTTACTTACAACGATGATTTTAAGGAACACATCTTCTCTTATGTCAACAACATCAACACCATTGAAGGGGGAACGCATGTGACCGGTTTCAGAACTGCGCTTACGCGCGTCTTCAAAACCTATGGTGATAAACAAGGACTTTTTGAAAAAGCCAAAGTAACCATTGAAGGCGATGATTTCAGGGAAGGCTTAAGTGCTATTATTTCAGTAAAAGTGCCGGAACCTCAGTTTGAAGGTCAAACCAAAACGAAATTGGGCAACAGTGAAGTAAGCGGTATTGTACAAACCACAGTATCCCGTGCACTCGAAGCGTATCTGGAAGAGAATCCCAAAGAAGCCAAAAATGTGATTTCAAAAATCATACTCGCTGCGCAAGCCAGGGTAGCTGCCAAGAAGGCGCGTGATATGGTTCAACGGAAATCTGTATTGAGTGGTGGTGGATTACCCGGTAAACTGGCAGATTGCAGTGAACGCGATCCTGAAAAATGCGAACTCTTCCTCGTAGAGGGTGACTCAGCAGGTGGAACAGCTAAACAAGGCAGGGACAGAAGTTACCAGGCAATCTTACCCTTGAGAGGAAAGATTCTGAACGTAGAGAAAGCAATGGAGCATAAGATCTACGAAAATGAAGAGATCAGAAATATGTATACCGCCCTGGGAGTAACGGTGGGAACTCCCGAAGATCCCAAGGCATTGAATATTGGCAAGCTTCGATACCACAAACTGGTCATTATGACCGATGCTGACGTGGATGGATCCCACATTGCAACTCTCATTCTCACCTTCATCTTCCGCTACATGAAAGAGCTGGTGGAACAGGGCTACGTATACATTGCCCAGCCCCCTCTGTATCTGGTGAAAAAAGGAAAAGAACAGGCTTATGCCTATAATGAGGAGCAAAGAAAAGCGCACATCGAAAGAATTGGCGGAGGAAAAGATGAAAGTGTTACGGTACAACGATACAAGGGTTTGGGTGAAATGAACGCAGATCAGTTGTGGGAGACCACTATGGACCCTACCCGCAGAACCCTGAAACTGGTAACCATTGAAAGTGCCGCAGAAGCCGATAGAATTTTCAGCATGCTGATGGGTGATGAAGTCGCACCCCGCAGGGAATTCATTGAAACCCACGCCCGATATGCCAAAATTGATGCCTGATGGTATCGGATGCCGAAAAGGGTATATTTTGTGGATTAAATGTTGCCGGTAGCCAAAGGGGGTTTGAACAAAAAATACTTATCTTGTAGTCAGTAAGGATAAAAATTATTACTCATACTTAAAACAAATAACATGGACACTTCCAAAATGATCAAAGCATATTGCCTGAAAACCAAAGAAAAGAATGTTCCGATGCAGGATGCAGTAATCACCAAAACTGCCCGTGGCGGATACATGGCTGCAGGACATGATGGCAAGGGCAACAAGATGGCTGCTATTCTGAGTGAAGCCAAGGCCCTGGCTGCTATCAAAGATGGTGTTGCTAAAAAAGGATTCTAAAATTGTGTTGGGGGTTACAACCCTTACTTGAACCATTCAAGTTAACTACTTACTACATTTATTACTATGGCGTGCGCAGAGCGCACGCCATTATTTTTTAGACACACCTGTCAAACTTTTCGAATTCAGTTGCAGAAACTGATGCATTGAATGGAGAAAATCGAGTACCTCCTGCATGTCTTTCTGTTGTTCCACCACCATCAAAAACATGCGCCCGGTTTGACGCAAACGGGCCTTATTGGTTCCTTCCTGTAAGTATTGTAAAACCCTCCGGAAAAGATCGGATTCAAAATAAGGAGAATCAGGACGGTTGATAAAATAACAACGCAGGGTATTGTCTTTCAGTGTCATCTTCTCAAAACCAATATCAACCGCAAGCCAGCGACATTGGATAGTAATCATTAACTCTTTTACGGGTTCGGGCAGCGGTCCAAATCGATCAATTAATTCCTGCTGCAGAACCTGAATCTCTTCCTCTGTTTCGCAATTATCGAGTCGGGTATAAAGAGAAAGACGTTCTGTAATACTCTCTACATATTCATCCGGAATTAGTATCTCCCGGTCAGTATCGATCGTACAATCACTAACATATTCATCCTGTCGGATGATCTCTTCCTGAAAGAGTTCCGCAAAATCAGACCGCTTCAGTTCGCGGATGGCTTCATCGAGAATTTTTTGGTACATCTCCAACCCTATCTCCGCAATAAATCCGCTTTGTTCGCCCCCCAGCATATTTCCCGCTCCGCGTATATCCAGGTCTCGCATGGCAATCTGAAAACCACTGCCCAGGTCACTGAATTGCTCCAGGATCTGCAATCGCTTGCGGCTATCAGGAGCCAGCGTTGCAATCGGAGCCAGTAAATAACAGAATGCTTTCTTGTTGCTTCTTCCCACCCGTCCCCTTAACTGATGCAAATCGCTCAATCCGAACTGGTGCGCATTATTAACTATAATGGTATTTACATTGGGAATATCTACCCCGCTTTCTACAATATTGGTACAAATCAACACATCGTATCGCCGTTCGATGAAATCCATGATTCTCTCCTCCAGTTCATGCCCCTCTAACTGTCCATGTGCATACCCAATGGAAAGGTCAGGACAAAGCGACTGAATCAGGGCAGCCATTTCCGCAAGTCCCTGAATCCGGTTATGAATAAAGAATACCTGCCCGCCGCGACCCGTTTCAAAATAAATCGCTTCGCGGATATAATCATCATTGAAAACATGCACTTCGGTTTGAATGGGCTGGCGATTAGGAGGTGGGGTATTGATGATACTGAGATCCCTGGCACCCATTAAACTGAACTGAAGGGTACGGGGTATGGGAGTCGCTGTCAGGGTGAGGCAATCAACATTGGCCCGAAGTGTTTTTAATTTTTCTTTGTGGGCCACA
>JBIIRN010000096.1:0-7130 GCA_044341525.1 Sediminibacterium sp.
GGTCTTGAGAAAAACACATCTATAGACGAAGGCAATGTGAACCAATCAAGAATCTGACGCTGAAAAAACTCTCGCGGGGTATCAGATAGAAAATAAACAATGGAAATAAATTGAAGCAGAAGAAATACCAGCATGTTGATTGCAAAAAGCAGTACAAGCGCATTGTTGTCTTGTCCCAAAAGTATCTGTCTGCTTGATCGATAGGAGGAGTCCCTCATAGGGAAATATTTTAATAGTAAGATTGACGGTCTTTTTTGTTCCAGGTGAAAACGATGAGAAGCCCCACAACAGCCCCTCCTACGTGTGCCCAACGGGCTACGTTATCTCCTGCACTGTTCTGTATCGCAAAAAATAATTCGTAGGTAAAATAAAGTATGCCCAGCCATTTCGCCTTGATCGGAATTAAAAAGTAGATATATATATAAGTATTCGGGAACAGGTAAACGAAAGCAGCCAGCACGCCGAATACAGCTCCGCTGGCGCCAATGGTAGCTGTGTTCAATACTTCCTGATATTTAGAAGTAAGCTGGCTAAATATCTGGCTGCTGAGTATCGGATCATTTCCCAAATTTTGCAGTTGCTGGCCGTGAGCAAGATCACTGGAAAGATAGGTTACCATAAACTGGCGCATTTCGGCAATATTCACCCACTCACCCGCTGCCTGCTTATTATAAAGTTGCTGGTACGCCTTCATCATGGGTAGAAACTCATAACTGAGGAATAACAAATGAATCAGGGCCGCTCCCAATCCGCATACGAGATAAAAAGTGAGAAACTTCTTAGATCCCCAAACATTCTCCAGCACAGAGCCAAACATCCACAGCGCAAACATGTTGCCGAAAATATGGGCAAAATCGCCGTGCAAAAACATGTGGGTAATCAACTGCCAGGGACGAAACAGACTGCTTTGCCAGGCATGCAATGCAAAGGTTGCCTCCATATCGATAGGTGCTTCAGGCCCACTAAATGCAAACTGGGCCAGAAAAAAAAGACCGTTGATGATCAGCAGATTTTTTACGATCACCGGTAATATTTCAAATCGACTGGGGCGAAACTGTGTCATGGCAAAGTTGGTTATCGGCTACAGAACCTGTTACTTCAGTTTTAATTGTACAACATTTTCAATGTGCAGGGTATGGGGGAACATATCAACCGGACAGCAACGGGTAACCCGATATTTTTCATCCAGCAAAGCAAGGTCTCTTGCCTGCGTTGCCGGATTACAGCTAACGTATACGATTAAAGGTGCCTCCATCTCCAATAGCTTTTTCACCAGTTTTTCATGCATGCCTGCCCGGGGAGGATCCGTAATAACAACATCCGGCTTCCCTTCCCGGCTAAAAAAAGCATCATCACAAATATCAATTACGTCGCCAGCAAAAAACCGGGCATGGCTTACTCCATTTAGTGCGGCATTTTTTTGGGCATCGGCTATGGCTTCCGGCACCACTTCCACCCCAATAATCTGCCTTGCTTGCTCACTGACAAAAATCCCGATACTGCCTGTTCCGCAATATAAATCATAAACAATCTGACTGCCGTTTAGTTCTGCCATCTCCCGAATAAGGCGGTAGAGCCGCTCTGCCTGGTAGGAGTTGGTCTGAAAGAATGATCGGGCACTGATGATATAACGGAAATGCTCTAATTCCTCCGTGATATATCCATTTCCCTTTACTACCTCAGGTTCCAGTCCCGTCAGGCTATCATTGTGTTTGGGATTAATGGTAAAAAGCAGGGTAGTAATGTTGGGAAATCTTTCCAGCAGAAGTGTTGAGAGTGCATCCTGGTATTCCGGCAACCGAAACCCCAGCACTACATCAATCATCCATTCACCGGTTCGGGTATTCCTTACCACGAGGTTGCGCAGCCAGCCCTCATGGGTTCGGGGATGGTAAAAGGGAAGTTGGTGCTCACGGGCAAAAGCTTCAATACAATTCCGGATGGCATTCGTAGGTTCATCCTGCAGGTGACAGGTTTCAATGGCAACCACTTTATCAAAAAATCCACGAGCATGAAAACCCCCCGCTCCGTTATCCTGGATTGATTCTCCGGTAGCTCTTATCCGAGCGTACTCATCCGGAGGAATATATTTTCTGCTCCCAAAAGTATATTCCAGCTTATTGCGGTAATGGGTAATTTTCTCTGCACCCAGGATGGGCTCGATCAACGGAAGAGGGATTTTACCGATGCGCTGAAGCACATCGGATACCTGCTGCTGTTTGTATTGTAATTGCAGAGAATAGGGCAACATTTGCCACTGACAGCCCCCACAAATGCCGAAATGATGACAAAAGGGAGTGAGCCGATGAGGCGCCATTTGATGAAAATGCACCGCTACTCCCTCTGCCCAGTCCGCCTTATTCTTTTTTAACAAAACATCAACAACATCGCCGGGTACCGCCCCTTCTATGAAAATCACTTTTCCATCTAACCGGGCCAGTGACTTACCCTCGGCGGCATAATCAGTTACGATCAGGTTATTGAGTAAGACTGGTTTTCGCTGCTTTTTCACCGGCACAAAGTTAATCAGGAAGAAGGTAACGGCGATAAAGAAATGAATCTTTCCTTAATTTGCAACCAGAAATTAATGTCTTTTACTTGACATATAATTAACCCAATAACTATGTGCAAAAAATCTTTTCTTTCCGCTCTTCTGTTATTGATGACCGGCATTGTTTTTTCCCAGTTCCCCGGGGGCAGAAATATCAGCATCAAACTGACACCGCTTAAGAATACAACCGTTTATCTGGGAAGCTATTACGGCACACAAATGGCGCTCTTCGATTCAGCCAAATTGAATGATAAAAGTGAAGGCGTATTTTCCGGTCCCACCAAGTTAACAGGTGGAATCTATTTCGTTGTTACCAACCTTGGCGGATACCAAATTCAATTTGATTTGCTGTTGGATGATATTCAAAATTTCCGAATCGAAGGCGATACCGCTAATAATGTAACCATTAAGGCCAAAATTACCGGGTCGGCAGAAAACAAATTATATGAAGATTATAAGAAGTATTCTTCTGCCCAGGAAAAGAAGATGCAGGCCATGGAGAAGGAGTTCAATGAGAAAAAGGAAAAGACTAAAAAAGATACCACGGATATTCGGGAAGCTTACGCTAAAACAACAGAACGAATGGATGCTTACCGAGATAGCATCATCGACAAATATTCGGGCACCCTACTTGCAGCCTTATTCAGTTGCAACAAAAGACCCAAAGTGCCGGAAATACCAATCGTGAAAGGGAAACCCGATTCTACCTATCCTTACTACTATGTAAAGGGTCATTACTGGGATGATGTGGATTTTTCAGATGACCGCCTCTTACACACGCCATTTTTTGAACCCAAGCTGGATGAATATTTCAAATACTATATCTCGATTGAAGCAGACTCGATTATCAAAGAGGTAAATTATATGCTCTTATCAGCCCGCCCGGGAAAAGAAATGTTTCCCTACCTGATGAACAAATTCACCAAACAATACATGAATCCCCAGTACATGGGTCAAGACAAAGTATTTGTATTCCTTTTCGAAAACTTCTACTCTAAAGGCGATTCTACATTGCTCGATCCTTCCAATAAAAAAATTGTTTTCGAACGAGCCTATAATTTGATTGCCAACCAAATCGGGCAACCCGCTTACAACATGGATTTCCCCGATACCTCCGGTAAATCAACTCCTCTCTATGGTGTGAATGCCCCCTTTACAGTAATTGCATTCTGGGATCCTTCCTGTGGGCATTGTAAGACGGAGATTCCCCGCCTCGATTCTATTTACCGCGCTAAATGGAAAGCTATGGGTGTAGCCATCTATGCAGTGAATATCAATGAACCTGAATTCAGTGCCTGGAAACGCTTTATTAAAGACAATAAATTAAATGGCTGGTACCATACCCATGAGAGCAATGAAGTAAGAATAAGAACTGAAAGAGCCGGCCTCATGAATTTCAGACAAGCCTATGATATTTATAAAACACCCACTTTCTATCTGCTCGACCGGGAAAAACGAATCATAGGAAAACAGCTGAGCATGGAGCAGTTCGACGAGATCATGAAGATCAAGGTAAAGGAGAAGAAATAGATTACAGGACTATACAATCTGCTGTACTACATCCCGAATCACTTTGGGCTTACCCAGGGTATAATAGTGTAGAACTGGAACCCCAAATTTTTTCAGCTCCTGACTTTGCTGAACGAGCCATTCGGTTCCTACTTTTTCACATTCCTCATCAGATTTACAGCGATGAATTGCATTAGACAAATCAGTAGGAATATCTACATGAAAAATCCGGGGCAATACTGATAACTGCTTCTTATTGGTTATCGGTTTAAGTCCGGGAATAATCGGTACCTGAATATCTATCGCACGGCAGGCTTTGACGAAGGCAAAGAACTTTTCATTATCGAAGAACATTTGCGTCATGATGTACTCGGCACCTGCATCAACTTTTTCCTTAAGTCTTTGCAGATCTATCTCGAGATTAGGCGCCTCAAAATGTTTTTCCGGATAGCCCGCCACTCCTGCGCAGAAACTGGTTTTTCCGCCATTTTTGATATCGTCATCCAGATAAATTCCATTGTTCATGCGGGTCACCTGCCCGAGCAGATCGATGGCATAGTGATTTCCATCCCGCTCTGGCTCGAAGGAGGCTTCGTTTTTAGCTGCATCCCCCCGCAGCACCAACACATTATCAATTCCCAAGAAATCAAGGTCAATGAGCGCATCTTCTGTTTCCCGACGGGTGAACCCGCCACAAATGATGTGGGGAACTGCATCTACCTGGTAGTGATTCATGATGGCGGCACAAATACCAACAGTACCGGGCCTTTTACGTACCTCTACTTTTTCAAACGTACCATCTGCCTTTTTTTTGAACATCGTCTCACTTCGATGGTAGGTCACATTGATCCAGGAAGGCCTGAATTCCATCAGTGGATCCAGGTGATCATACAAGGAATGAATGCTCTTCCCTTTCAATGGTGGTAAAACCTCAAATGAGATCAGGGTATCTTTTGCTGCTGCAATATGTTCCGTTATTTTCATATCATTTCCTTTGCCGACATGGTTCATTGAACCGAAATGAGCCGCAATATACATCAACTTAGGGTACTATATTAACAGGAAAGCTGCAACCGGGTTCATTTCCGTGCCCGGTTTATTACTATTTTTGTAACAAATCATTCATTTGCAGCCACGCATACATACCTACGGATTGGTCAAAAGCTACAAAGGCAGAACTGTAGTGAACCAGGTCTCAGTTGAAGTAAAACAAGGAGAGATTGTGGGATTGCTTGGTCCTAACGGGGCCGGAAAAACAACTACCTTTTATATGGTGGTCGGACTGATCAAGCCGGATGCCGGCTCAGTGATGCTCAATGAGGTAGATATTACCCGATATCCCATGTACAAAAGAGCCCAGTTGGGTATTGGCTATTTGCCCCAGGAAGCCAGTGTCTTCCGAAAATTATCTGTTGAAGATAACATCCTCGCTATCCTGGAAATGACCCGGCTCACGAAAAAAGAAAGAATGATCAAATTGGATGGATTGTTAGATGAGTTCAATCTCAACCATGTAAGAAAGAACAATGGTGACAGCCTGAGTGGAGGTGAGAGAAGAAGAACCGAGATTGCCCGGGCACTGGCCGTTGACCCCCGATTCATTTTATTGGATGAACCCTTTGCCGGCGTTGACCCCATTGCCGTGGAAGACATTCAAAGTGTTGTGGCTCGGCTGAAATATAAAAATATTGGTATTCTCATTACAGATCATAATGTAAACGAAACCTTATCTATATGCGATCGCGCCTATCTGCTGATCGAAGGAAAGATATTCAAACACGGCTCTGCAGAAGAACTGGCCGAAGATGAACAGGTACGAAGGCTTTACCTGGGTACCAATTTTGAGTTGAGGAGGAAGGACTGGATCATGGAAATGGGAAAAGAAAAAGCCAATAACCCCTCTTGATACCACAGACCCATTCAGCTTTTCTCTAATTCAATTTCATTGCTTATTTTTCCGCTGCAATGAAAATTCTTAGTCCCGCCATATCCCGATTGGTTCAATGGAGAAACTGGAGCATCGACCAGTGGGTGCAACATCCCATTGATGCACAAAGAGAAGTGTTGCAAGACCTCGTAACACATGCCCAGTATACCGAATTGGGAAGAAAATACGGACTTGACAATACATTTACCATCCGACAATTCAAGGAAAGAGTTCCCATCCACGACTATGAGATGCTCAAACCCTATATTGAGCGCATGATGCAGGGAGAAGAAAACCTGCTCTGGAATACTCCCATCCGCTGGTTTGCCAAAAGTAGTGGTACCACCAGCGATAAAAGCAAATTCATTCCTGTTTCGGAAGAAAGCCTGGAAGACTGTCACTTTCAGGCATCCAAAGATGTGCTTAGTTTGTATTACCGGCAGCGAGAAGAAAGTGATCTGCTGACCGGGAAGGGATTAATCATCGGAGGCAGTCATCAGATCAGCCAGATGAATGAAGAAATCAGTTACGGAGACTTAAGTGCCGTATTGCTCCAGAATACACCTATTTGGGCCAACTGGATTAGAACACCTGAACTCTCTATCGCACTCATGGACGAATGGGAGTCGAAAATTGAGCGACTCGCAGCGGCAACGATTGAAGAAGATGTCACTTCGATAGCCGGTGTTCCTACCTGGACACTGGTTCTGATCCGGCGCATCCTTGAAATCACCGGCAAACAAACAATCAGGGAAGTATGGCCCAACCTTGAATTATATATTCATGGGGGTGTTTCATTTTCTCCTTATCGCAGACAGTTTCAACTATTGCTGGGGGAGGATTGTAAATTCCTGGAGATCTACAATGCCAGTGAAGGTTTTTTTGCTGCACAAGATAACCTGGAGGAGGAAGGCATGTTGCTCTTTCTGAATCATGGTATTTTTTATGAATTCCTGCCACTCGAGGAAATCGGAAAACCACATCCGATTACAGTCGGGTTGCAGGAAGTAGAAACCGGAAAGACCTATGCGCCGGTAATCAGCACCAACGGTGGATTGTGGCGTTACCTGTTGGGTGATACGGTTCGATTTACCAGTACCTATCCCTTCCGGGTGGTGGTGAATGGAAGAATCAAACAATTTA
>JBIIRN010000199.1:0-4162 GCA_044341525.1 Sediminibacterium sp.
TTTATCAATGCGTTTGGAGAAGAAGTAATTGTAGACAATACTGACCAGGCCATTCGCCAGGCCTGTGAAGCTACCGGAGCAATTATGACCGACTACACTGCAGCTCCCCTTTATTTCAGTGAGCAAGGTAACGGGGCTCATGAATGGCTCATCGAATTTAGTATCCCACCGCCCGATCTTTCGATATTTATAGAAAAACTTGATGCTGCACTACAAAACATCAACAGTGACTATGAAGCGAAGCGACACAAAAGTATTGCTTTGCGAATGCCCTCCGTGCATACCTTACCGCCCGGCCTTTTTAATCGCTGGTTAAAAAGCAAGGGGAAACTGGGTGGGCAACACAAAGTACCCCGCTTGTCGAATGAGCGCAATTATGTCGAAGAGATCCTCTCGCTGTGGCAAAGTGAAATACAGCAACAATAGCGACGAATGAATATCCATTTGAATTACTTTTGCTGGAAATACTTCTGACATGAAATTACTCGAAGGAAAAGTATCGGTTGTCACCGGCGCCGCCAGGGGCATTGGTGCCGCCATTGCTTTAAAATTGGCCGCACAGGGAAGTGACATTGCATTTACCTATGTAAGCGATGGAAGTGCAGATAAAGCAGCGCAACTCGCCAGCGAAATTCACGCCATGGGTGTAAAAGTATGGTACAAAAAAAGCAATGCCGGACAACTGGGTGAATGTGAGCAACTGGTGCAGGAGATAGTGAATGAATTGGGAAAAATAGATGTCTGTGTCAACAATGCAGGTATCTCTAAAGATAATCTGCTGATGCGAATGACGGAAGAACAGTGGGATGAGGTGATGACAGTTAACCTGAAAAGTGTTTATAATATGACTAAACAGGTCATTCGTCCTATGATGAAAGCCCGCAGCGGAAGTATAATCAATATGAGTTCTATTATTGGCATTCGGGGTAATGCCGGACAAAGCAGTTATGCTGCCAGCAAAGCAGGTATCATCGGATTCACCAAATCAATAGCTCAGGAACTGGGTAGTCGCAATATCCGTTGTAATGCCATCGCGCCCGGATTTGTAGAAACGGATATGACCCACTATTTAAAGGAAGGTGCCGCAGCCGCAGAGTACCTGAAAAAAATTCCACTCGGACGTTTTGGCTCAGCAGAGGAAATTGCAAATACTGTTCTATTCCTGGCAAGTGACATGAGTTCGTACATTACCGGGCAGGTAATCAGCACCTGCGGGGGGCTTAATACTTAGATTCAATATAAGCCACAGATTAATGTATATTTTTTTCTACTTTTTTAGAAGTTCACACTAGAGGCAAAGTATTGTAACCATTTAACTATTTTATCATATCAAATTATTATAGTATTCGGCCTTTTCAATAGGCAAAAAAAGAGTGAACCACCACTTTTCATAGAATTAAGATTATTTCTCACTAAGACTTAACTCATTTTGTGAAAGGGAAATAAGGTATATCTCTCTTCAATTAACGAGAGAATTTTTGTCTTCTAAAAACATTGTTTTTATGAGAATAAGAGACAAAAAATTCCTTTTTCTGCAAGACATTTCCTGTCGAAAAGTTATTGAAATAAGGAAGATGGAATTCAATAGAATCTGATTGTCCCAACTACACCAGATTAAGCTAATCTTGACAATGTATCTGATATTCATGTGTCAATTTGAGCAGGCTAAACCTATCAATCAGATGAACAATATCTACAGCAGATAATTTTGATAAAAGGATAGAACCAGTTATTTTCATAAATAATAGTTTAGTTTTTCATAAATTAAACTTATTATTACGCTATCATCGCCCATCCCACTCTAATTTCAACTTACGCGAAGACTTATATATAACGAAATGATAGCGTATTTACAGTCATACATACATACAACATGAGAGTTACCAAGTTACCAACTACACCCCTTGGACGAATAAAGCTTTTCCTAACATTCAATGATGCCAGATGGGAGGATTTAAAGAAAGATAACTGGTTAAAAACGGTTTATCAGGATTTCAGTGCTGGACTTATTGTAGCGATGACTGCAATCCCAATGGCAATGGGATTTGCGATGGCCATGGGAATGCGACCTGAGCATGGTATTATTGCAGGAGCAATTTCTTGCTTAATTGGACGAACATTCGGAGGCTCAAAATACCAGGTTTATGGACCAACTGCCGCTTTTATACCGTTAATAGCAGCAATAATCTCTAAATACAGTAATCCTGGAATTGGTGGAAGCTTTGAGCAGGCACATGGATTTCTTGTACTGGTATCAATTATTTCCGGCATTGTATTAATTCTCATGGGAATATTCGGTATCGGAAAGTATGCAAAATTAGTTCCCAATGCAATTATTGTTGGTTTTACCATTGGTATTGCGGTATCTATAGCACTTACCAATTTTGAAGATATTTTAGGCATAGAAAACTTAAAAGACTTTATTGGCCAGGATGAGGAAGTGAAAGGTGGTCTCCTACATAATATTAGTATGTCACTGAAAAACTTAAACCAAATAAATCTTTATTCCGTCTTTTTGGGATTGCTAACCTTTGTTCTTGCTAGATACCTCTTAAAGGTGTCAATTTATATTCCTGGCCCGGTAATAGCAATGGGAATTTCAACAATACTTGCTGCTACTTTTTTTACAGATAAAAACATCATTCTAGTCAAAGATCTTTATGGGTCTATACCAAATGATTTTTTCAAATTACAACTTCCTTTTTTACCCAAATTAAGCAGCTCGGTATTATTTGATATTATCTACTTCGTTATCGGAATTGTATTTGTATCAGGAGTAGAAAGTATACTGTGTTCATCAATGGCTGATAGACTAGCAAAAAACGATAGAACTCCCTTTAATCCAGATAAGGAATTTTTTGGTCAAGGACTTGTACAGATTGTTACTCCATTAGTTCAGGGATTCCCTTGTACAGGAGCACTAGCTAGAACTGCAACTAGTATTAGAGCTGGAGCTAAAACACCACTTGCTGGATATTTCAAAGCTGTTTTGAAACTTACAATGGCTTTTTACTTAGCCCAATACCTTGAGCTAATTCCAATGGCTTGTATTGGGGGGATTTTAGTTTGGGTCGCCAGTAATATGATAAAACCCTCTGAAATAAAAGAAATTAAGCAATTAGGCAAATTCGACTTTTCAATGATGTTATATACGGCTATTATGGTTCCAATGACAGATTTTCTAACTGGCGTATTGTCAGCTTTAATAATCTACTTTTTAGTTAAGTACGCTTTTAAAAGGATAAAGAAGAAGAAAAATAATAAACAGTTTGATTAACAATTTAAAACAACCTTAATTTTTCTGAAAAGAAAATCCTGACCCTACTTCATTTACAATTATACGTTTATGAAATTGATTGTCTACGATTAAGTGAATTGAACCAATTAAAAACAATGATAAAAAAATAATTATTATAACCCTCGTCGGTAGATCAAAGACGTCATTACCAATGATGGTTGATGTCAGTTGAAGTTTAATATAAATATTTCAAAAAAAGAGGACAAGATGAAAGCATACCTAAAATTATTATTAGAGAACAAAGCGTGGGCCAGTGAAAAAGTGAAAGATGACCCGGAATTTTTCACGCGCTTGAGCAAAATTCAGACACCCGAGTTCCTCTGGATAGGCTGCAGTGACAGCAGGGTGCCTGCCAACGAGATCACTAATACTCAACCGGGAGAGATTTTCGTTCATCGAAACATCGCCAACCTGGTAGTACATACAGACGTAAATCTGCTGAGTGTTCTGGAATATGCCGTTACCTACCTGAAAGTGAAACATGTCATTATCTGCGGACACTATGGTTGTGGTGGAGTGAAGGCAGCAATGACCAACCACGACTTCAAACAAGTACTGAACATGTGGCTCCGAAATATTAAAGATGTTTATCGCCTTCACCGAAATGAACTGGAATCCATTCCGGAAGAAGAAAAAAGATTCGATAGACTGGTAGAACTGAACGTAATCGAGCAGGTACATCACCTCGCTAAAACCTCCATCATTCAGCGCGCCTGGCAAAGGGAAACCTATCCCCATATCCATGGTTGGGTGTACAGCTTAGATGACGGATTAATCAAGCCCGTTTTTGAATTAAATGCCGGCAGTCAACTTGATCCCCTCTATAAGTACGACGACCTGTAAAGCAGAAATAATAAAATAATT
>JBIIRN010000257.1:0-3126 GCA_044341525.1 Sediminibacterium sp.
AACTATTAATATGATTGCCAATAAAACAGACCTGGATAATATTTTGCTAGGACGCATAGAGCGGAATTTGAGTCGCAAAAATAAAATAAAAGGGTCGGACTGTAATTTTTTATCCCAATCGACTACCAATAGATACGAATATCCGATTACACTCTATATTTGAATTACATTTATCTTCTCAAAGACCTTTACCATGAATAAACCCCTGCTTGAATTACAGCACCTCAAAAAACAATATTCCGGACAAAAAGCGGTGGATGACATCAGCTTTTCTGTGAAGGAAGGGAGCATCTTCGGCCTCTTAGGACCCAACGGTGCCGGCAAAACCACCCTGCTTCGTATGATCACCGGTATCATTCTACCCGATCAGGGTGAAATCCGCTTCGATGGTAAAAAATTTGAACCTCAGACAGACGTAAACCTGATTGGCTATATGCCGGAAGAAAGAGGCCTTTATAAAAAGATGAAGATCGGTGAACAGGTTCTTTATCTGGCTCAGTTAAAAGGTCTCAGCCGGCCGGAAGCCATGCAGAAAATCAAATACTGGTTCGAGAAGCTCGACATGCAGACCTGGTGGAACAAAAAAGTAGAAGACCTGAGTAAGGGAATGAGTCAAAAACTTCAATTTGTTGTTACCGTATTGCATGAACCTAAATTAATCATCCTGGATGAACCCTTTAGCGGACTCGATCCGCTGAATGCCAATCTCATTAAAGATGAGATTTTCGCACTGGCCAAAAAAGGAAGTACCATCGTTTTCAGTACCCACCGGATGGAACAAGTAGAAGAGATCTGTGACCATATCGTGCTCGTGAACCTGGGCGCTAAAATGCTGGATGGTAGTGTACAGGAAGTGAAACAGCAATTCAAGGAAAACAAATTTTACATCCGCCTGACCGAGCCGGTAAATAACGCCGTTTCCAATGCATTCACGGTTGTAGAACAAAAAGACCGGGAACTGACCGTTTGCATCGAACCCGGAGCCGGAAGCAATGATATCCTGTCGCATTTTATTAATCAGCGACAAAACATTGAAGCATTCCATGAGATTTTACCTTCCCTGAATGAGATATTTATCAGACTGGTAGAAGGAACCCACGCCGCAGCCAGGGCCTTTCAAAACAATCCCTCCTAAACATTTACTCATTTGTCAATAGCAATTATATGAACAAAACTTTACTGGTAGCCCGTCGGGAATTTCTTACCCGTGTTCAGAAAAAAACATTTTTACTTACTACGATTGGTGTACCGCTACTCATCGCAGGGTTTTACGCCGCCCTTATCTTTTTCCAACTCAAATCAACTGATAATTTTGTTATCGCTTTGTCAGATGAAGCCAATCTTTTTGAGGGGAAGGCACCCCAAAATAAAAATGACCTGGAATTCAAACTGGTCAAATCGGATACAGCTTCATTGCGCCAGCAACTGGAAACAAAAAAAATTGATGCCTATCTGTACATACCCGCTTCCTTCAATCTGAACGGGGGAGATTCCATGGAATTCCGCACAGCAAAAGCCATGGGCTTCATGACCCGAGAAAAAATCGAAGACCTGATTAGCAATACACTGGAGGAAAAAAGATGGCTGCAAATGAATGTAACGAAAGCGGCCATCGATAGCATTCGAAAAAAACAAGACCCCATCCGTTTTACCTCAGCTGCCGGAAAGAAGGAAACAGGCGCGAAAGCAGGAATTAGCTATGGGGTAGGTATGCTCTCTGGTTTTTTAATCTATATAATTCTCTTTGTTTACGGTACGATGGTAATGCGGGGTGTGATGGAAGAAAAAGTAAGCCGCATCGCTGAAGTGATTGTCAGCAGCGTAAAACCCTTTCAACTGATGATGGGAAAAATTACGGGCATCGGTGCAGTCGGACTGGTTCAGTTTCTCATTTGGGTCTTGCTGATTTTTGGTATTCAAATGGCATTGCCGCTGATTTTTCCTGAAATCGGCACTTCCATGCAATCTGCTCCGAACATGGGTCCGGGAGCCGGACAGGCAACCCAAGCAGTAGAAACTATGAAAAATAGCGGGGCTTTGAACGGAATCATGTCTGACCTGCAAAGCATCAATTTTACCTTGATAATCGGCTGCTTCATTTTTTACTTCCTGGGTGGATACCTGGTTTATTCAGCGCTCTTTGCAGCCGTTGGAAGTGCTGTCAATGAAGATCCGCAGGATGCACAAACCTTGCTATTCCCCATCATGATGCCCATTATTTTTGCTTTTGTTATTATGACCAATGCAGTTAATGACCCCAATAGTAACATGGCCGTTTTCGGAAGTATCTTCCCCCTCACCTCTCCCATCGTTATGATGGCAAGGGTAGCCCATGGTATTCCGGAAGGAGTTAGTGTCGTTCAGTTATTGATTAGTATGGGTCTCTTAATTCTTACTTTTCTGGGTACCACCTGGGTTGCGGGTAAGATATACCGCACCGGTATCCTGCTCTACGGAAAAAAAGTAACCTGGAAGGAAATGATCAAATGGGCTTTCCGCAGCAACTAACTTATCATTTATTGCGTTAGAGATATTCGCACATTGACCCCGGCCCTGGTGTTGGTAATAGGCGCAGAGGTAGATATATAAGGGGTCACCCTTCGCTGGTCGAAGAAAAACTTCAGACTGACCCGACGGTTGACCACATAATCAATCGAAGGTTGTATGGTGATTTCTTTTTGTCCACCCGTTCCATAAGCATTGGCCTGATCCAGGCGACTGTTACTCATGGCCATATCACGCATAGCCAGGTCAACACGGAAATTGATATCATTCTCTAACCGCTTGGTTCCTTTTGTGAAAGGAATAGCGAAAGGAAGTTTGAGGCCCTGTTTCCGCCAGGAGAACCCGAAAGTCCATTCCGTACTGCGGGTTTCGCTCAATTGATAATCAATCAGACTCAAACTGAGCTGCCGACTCTTTTTATACTCAAATCGAATATTCATCTGACTATTGGTAGTCAGGTCAACTCCAATCAAGGGTTCAAAGTTTTCCTTCATGGTGATATTTGGAACCAGGAAGAAAGGAACGAAGTTCCCACTTACGGTATCAATGAATCCCGGGGCATCAAATCTGAGTGGATCGCGATACAATAGTGCACTATTATAACTATTCATACTCAGGTTG
>JBIIRN010000306.1:0-2793 GCA_044341525.1 Sediminibacterium sp.
CAGAACCATCTTAACTTTTTTAACCAACATTCCAAACCAACTAAACACTGCTTATGCAAAAAAATCGTCTACTCAAATGGATGCTTGTGCTGCTCCTGGGCATGAACATCAGCGATGCACTGGCCCAAGGGTTCACTGCATCGGGAACCGTCAAAGAAAGCCAAACCGGCAATCCACTCAGAGGCGTTTCCGTTTCCCTAAAAGGAACAAAACAGGTAACCACAACTGATGCGAATGGTAATTTCAGCATCAAAACATCAGCTAACAATGCTGTTCTGGTTCTGAACTACGTTGGTTTTAAAAAAGCCGAAGTACCCGTATCAGCAGCAAATGCCTCCTCCCTAAATATCACAATGGAGGAAGACATCAATCCGCTGAAAGAAGTGGTAATTACCGGTCTGGCTTCCTCCATCAAAAGAGCAAACCTGGCCAATGCCGTAACTACCATCTCTGCTAAAGAACTGGTAGGTACCACCCAAATTCAAACTGCTGATGGGGCGCTGTACGGTAAAGTTGCCGGCGCCAATATCCGCATGAATTCCGGAGCTCCCGGAGGTGGTATCAATATTCAGTTACGCGGCTTATCCAGCTTAACCCAGGCATCCGCACCACTCATCGTATTGGATGGTGTTTACATTAGCAATGCCTTCCAAAGAACCGGTCGCGCCTCCGTTACCCAAGCAGGTGCCTCCAACCAGGATGATGGAGCCAACCGTCTGGCTGATATCAACCCCGCCGATATTGAAAGCGTGGAAGTGCTGAAAGGACCTTCTGCCGCCGCCATCTACGGTACACGAGCCAATGCAGGTGTAATCGTCATCACCACGAAAAAAGGAGCCGCCGGCAGAACCAGCATCAGCTTCGGTCAAGACATCGGTATGGGCACCCCTCTGAAAATGATGGGCGTTGATGACTGGAGTGTAGATAAAATCAACACTTTCTTCCCTGCCGCCAGAAGACCCATTGAATTAACCCGTTTCCAAAATGCACAGTCAACAGGAACCTTTGTGAACTATGAAGACTACTTCTATAACAACACTGCTTCCCTGATGAACTCGAGACTGAGCATTCGCGGAGGAGATGAAAAAACGAAATTCTTTGTATCCGGTAACCTGACAAACGAAGAAGGTATCGTTAGAAGAACAGGTTTTGAAAGACAATCCATTCGTGCCAACATCGATCATAAAATCAGCAAAAACATCACCCTGAGCGTGAACTCGAACTTTATTCGTACGAATACAGATCGTGGCTTCACCGGCAACCAAAACAACTCAGGCGCAAGTATCGGATACAATATCGCCTATGTGCCCAATTACTTCGACCTGCGTCCGGTAAATGGTATCTATCCTGCCAACCCATATTTTGCTGAAAACCCGGTTGCAGTTACCGACAAAGGTATCAACAACTCACTGGTCAATCGTTTCATCCAATCATTCAACCTCGACGTCAACCTGCTTCGTACAGAAAAATCACAACTGAAATTCAGATTGAATGGGGGATTGGATTATATCCAGAATTCTACCAAGGTATATCTGCCTGATGACCTCCAATTTCAACGCGGACAAGCCAACCCGGGTGATGTACTGGTGGGAAAACAAGAAAGCATGAATACTAATTTCCAGGCAGCACTGGTATATAATTGGGAACTGAAAAAAATCAACATGAGCACCCAGGCCGGTATGGTTCGCCTTGACTTCCAGAATAACGGACTATTCAACCGTGGTCGCGGTTTGGCCCCCGGTCAATCTAATATCAAACAAGCTACCGTTCAGGAAGTTGAATCTCAATTCGAAAGTTCTCAACGAGATGTCGGCGTATTCGTTCAGCAGGAAGCTAATTTCGAAGATAAGATTATCGGAACCGTAGGTGTGCGGATGGATAAGTCGAACACCAATGGTGATCCTCAGAAATACTTCGCCTTCCCGAAAGCTTCACTGGCGGTGAACCTGACCAATTTTGATTTCTTTAAATCAAGAACCATCTCTCAACTGAAACCCCGTATCGCTTACGGCCAAACTGCCGGTCCCGTTCCATTCGGTGCTACCTTTACTTCACTGGGTGGCGTAAACATTGGCGGATTACTGGGATCAACCGTTGCCACCAGCATCGGTAACCTGTTGGTAACTCCTGAAAGAGCCATTGAACTTGAATTTGGGGTAGATGCCGGCTTCTTCAATAACCGCCTGACTTTGGAAGCTACCTACTATATCAAAACAACCAAAGACAACCTGCAGCCACTGAATCTATCGCCCGCAACCGGCGTAGTAAGCACCATCAGCAATGAAGCGGAAATGAGAAACAGAGGTCTTGAATTAAGTCTGGCAGGTACTATTATTCAAAAAGAAAAAATCAAGTGGACCTCCCGCCTGCTTTGGTGGAAGAACGATGTACTGATTACTCGTCTCGGTATTCCTTATTACACAACCGGCGCATTTGGTACTGCACTGGGTACCTTCCTGATTCGCCAAGGTGTTGCACCAACTACCATTGTAGGAACTCCATTTGTATCTCCCGACTTTACCGTATGGGGAAATGCACAACCTGACTGGACATCCTCCTGGTCAAATAATATCACTTTCCTGAAAAACTTCGACTTCAACTTCCTGATGGAATACAGAAAGGGGGGTGATAATATCAACCTCACTTCCTTCCTGACGGATGGTGGTGGAACTACCAAAGGTTGGTTTGATGATGATAATAAAGATGGAATTCCCAATGGTCGTCAGCGTCCTCCGGCACCCTATAACAATGCAGGTCGCTGGGTTCAGGATGCCACTTTCCTGAAAATTCGTG
>JBIIRN010000258.1:0-3116 GCA_044341525.1 Sediminibacterium sp.
CGCCAGCTTCCGGCTCCATTGGACTCCCAGTGATGCGGCCCTCTTGCATAAAAAAGCAGGTAATCGGTTCCACTAAAAATACCATCCCCCCCATCCGCCACTTCGATGGCGTTTTCAATCAGGTCATCGGGTCGGGGACTACGATTGTCTTCCGGCAGCAGGCCGCCCCCATTGCCATACAATCGGATGGAATTACTCGGCAAATTCGCGGTAGTAATACCCGCAGCCGTTAACCAGGCCGCGCTGATTTTGTACACCCCCTCCCGCACTACCCCGAGTTTATACCAATTCCCCTCTGCCAGCACCGACCGGGAGGCATAGGTGCGCTGTGCCTGCAGTGGCGAAATAACTGCGCAGCAACTAAAAAGCAGGCATCCAAAAAGCCTTGTTAGCATGGGTAAAATCTAAGTGCAATAATAACCGGTGAGCCCCTTACGTTATATGTTAATGGAGTTAAAATTAGGTTTTTGATAACAAAGTCCGGTGCCCCTTAACAAGACCACCCAAACTAAACTATTTATATTCGCATCGATATATCCAATGTATTATGGTGAAAACTGCCATTCAATTCAATTTTAGTACCATGAAACTAATTTCCACCCTCGGCAAAGGAATAGGTTGTGCTCTTCTGCTGAGTTCTTGTTCCGGCGGATTTAATATTTTCTCTAAGAAACCGGAGAAGTCAAACGTGACCGGCTGGAATTACAATGACAAAACCATGGGGAATTTCAGTGTGATGAAACCCAAAGACATCAACACTGCGCCCGGACTGGTTTTCGTGCAGGGGGGAACTTTTACCATGGGTGCCTCACAGGAAGATGTGATGGCAGACTGGAACAATGCGCCAAGAAGGGTGACCGTGAACTCTTTCTTTATTGATAAAACGGAAGTGGCCAACGTTCACTACCGGGAATACCTCTACTGGCTGGAGAATGTATTTGGAACAGCCGGTATGGATACTATTGTTGCGGAAGCATATCCCGATACGGTGGTTTGGCGCCAGAACCTGGCTTTCAATGAACCGATGGTAGAATATTATTTCCGCCACCCGGCCTATAACTATTATCCGGTTGTAGGGGTGAGCTGGAAGCAGGCGAATGATTTCTGTATCTGGAGAACCGACCGCGTGAATGAAATCACAGCGATGAAAAAAGGTTTCATGGATCCGAAGACTCAAATCAAAAAAGAGTTAAATGGTTCCGGTTCTGATAACTTCAATACCAAATCTTATTTATTGGGTGAATACCAGGCAACGCCCGGCAGAGATGTAACTTCCAACAAAAACCCCCTGAAAGATGCCCAGGGTCGCCCGAGAACAGTAATCAAGGTAGAAGATGGTATCCTCTATGGTGACTATCGCCTTCCAACAGAAGCTGAGTGGGAATATGCCGCCTATGGCTATATGATGCAGAATCCACAAAGAAAAATGAAGGGTTCACCCAACCGCGGGGAAGAACTGATATCAAACAAGCAAATCTATGCCTGGAAAAATGAGGGCTATGATAATATTCGTTACACCCAGAAAGGAAAAATGCAGGGTACCTTCATGGCAAACTTTAAACGCGGTGCAGGTGACTACATGGGTGTTGCCGGCGGATTGAATGATAACGCTGCCGGTCCGGCACAGGTAGATACTTATTATCCTAATGGTTTCGGACTCTATAATATGAGTGGTAACGTGAATGAGTGGGTACAGGATGTGTATCGTCCGATTATGAATTCGAATGACAATGACCTGAACCCCTTCCGTGGTAACGTTTTCCAGAAAATTGATATGTCTGCCGGTCAGGGTAGTCTGCGCGATGACAAGGGTCGTATCAAAATGACTCCTCAAACCGACGATGAATTAAAGAACCGCACCAACTACAGAAAAGCTTATGCGATTAATTACCTCGATGGTGATTCTTCCAGCAGTGCTGAATACAATTATGGTGTTACCACTTTGATTTCTGATAAGTCCAGGGTTTATAAAGGAGGTAGCTGGAATGACTTGCCATATTGGCTGAGTCCCGGTACCCGTCGTTTCGTGGAAGAGACTGTTCAATCCAACACCATCGGATTCCGTTGTGCCATGTCGCATTTTGGTTCTCCGGAAGGAACTTCTGCCAAGAGCAGAACCGGTATCTTCTTCCCCACCAGAAGAAACAAGCGCTAAAATATTTTATACCGAATAACAAGATCCGCCTCCTTACACCGGGGCGGATTTTTTATTCATAGCCCTAAGATGCAGGGGTGACTGATAATTGATAAATTGCAGCATGGAGTTGACAGAATTATATCAGCTGTACTTGCAGCACCCCATCGTTGCCACGGATACCAGAAAATTACCTGCGGGCTGTCTTTTCTTTGCTCTGAAGGGAGCTAATTTCAACGGCAATCTTTTTGCCCTGCAAGCATTGGAGCAGGGGGCGGCCTATGCCATCATCGACGAGCCGGTAGACAGCAACGACAGCAGACTGATCCGGGTGAATGACAGTTTACAAGCCCTTCAGCAGCTGGCAGCTTATCACCGACAGCAATTTCAGATTCCCTTTATCGCCATTACCGGCAGCAATGGTAAAACTACCACCAAGGAATTGGTATCAGCTGTATTGTCCGCTCATTTTACTACCTATACGACCCAGGGCAACCTGAACAACCACATAGGAATTCCCCTCACTTTGTTACGCGTTGGAAAAGATGCGGAAATGGCGGTAATTGAAATGGGTGCCAATCACCAACAGGAAATAGCGGGCTACTGTAGGTATGTTCAACCCACCCATGGTATCATTACCAATTGCGGCAAAGCACATTTAGAGGGTTTTGGTGGTATAGAAGGAGTGAGAAAAGGCAAGGGGGAATTATTTGATTTTCTTTCCGGGCATGATGGCACTGCTTTCGTTTATTCGGATTATGATTATTTACAGCAGATGTCGCTGTCCGTTCCCCATATTATCTGGTATGGAAGCCATCAGGGATTGATTCAGGGAAAGGAAATCAGCAGCACACCCTTCCTAACCATCGAGACAACAGGTGCGCTGGAGCTGAAGCTGACGACCCAATTGGTGGGCAGTTATAATTTACCGAATGTTTTATGTGCAGTAACTGTCGGACATTTTTTTGGCGTACCGCCGGAG
>JBIIRN010000044.1:0-11194 GCA_044341525.1 Sediminibacterium sp.
CTTTGATGGTGCGCACGTTGATCTGACCAACCTTACCGGACAAATCGATCAGTTGGAATTTCTCGAAGATACCCTGAGAGCAAAGATTCAATTGGGGGTAAAGGATCAAAGCGGACTGGAAATAAAAAAGCTGGCTACGCAATTCCGGTTTACTCCGCAGATCATGGAATTAGACCAATTGGATCTGATCACCAATAAAAGTCACCTGAAAAATTATTATGCCATGAAGTATTCAGACTTCAATGAAGACTTTGGGCATTATATCAGCAAGGTGGTGATGGATGGACGTTTTGATCAATCCAAAATTCACACGGATGATCTGGCCTATTTTGCACCCGAACTGAAAGACCTGCATACCTCAATTACCGTAAGCGGCAATTTTCTGGGAACCGTGGAAGACTATAAAGTGACCGGACTTCGGGCAGCTGCCGGTAAACAAACCTTGTTGACAGGGAATCTTTCCATGAAGGGATTACCGGAATGGGATCAGACCCGTTTTAGTTTAACCAATGGCTCACTCAGGACTACCGCTTATGATCTGGGACTTATATTTCCTGAACTAAAAGATGTAAAAGACCCGAACCTCTCTGCATTGGGAGAGATTTTATACAGAGGTAATTTTTCCGGTGACAAAGGGAAATATATCACATCCGGATCTATTGCCACAAGATTAGGTGGCCTGGTAGCCGACCTGCAATTAACCTTGCCCTCCAAAGGCGAACCGATTTATAAAGGAAAACTGGAGACGGTTCGATTCAATGTAGGACGTTTGTTGGGAGATAGCAATCTGGGGGTTGTCAGTTTTAAAGGAGAGATCGATGGGAGCAGTTTCACCTTCAATAAATTGAAAACAGCACTGACCGGCGAAATTGCCGCACTCGAGTACAATGGATATACCTATTCCAATATTGTAGTAAACGGAACCCTGCAAAAACGATACTTCAACAGTGAATTAAAAATCAACGACCCGAATATCGATTTAACCAGTTCCATGGAGATTGATTTCACCGGAAACCTACCCCGCATCAATGCCGTAGGTGACCTGGTGCATTCAGACCTGCAGGCATTGCATTTTTCTAACCGACCCCTACAGGTTACCGGGTTACTTGATCTCAATTTCACCGGATCAAACATTGATAATTTTACAGGATCAGCAAAATTTTTGAACGCTGCCATAAAAGATGACCAGGTACAACTCAAGTTTGACTCATTGAACCTGCAATCCAGCAATGCTGATTCCATCAAGCTCATCCATCTTAGCAGCAATGAATTCGATGGAACTGTGCTGGGAAAATTCAGCATATTGGATTTACCTGCCGGCATTTTAGGGTTCCTTTCAAACTATTACCCGGCCTATATTAAAACCCCGAAGAATATCCCTTTGAATCAACAATTCAGTTTTGTACTGAATACCCGAAATAATTTTGAGCCCTATATGAAATTATTGCTTCCCGGTAGCAGCGGATTCAATAACGTGGTAATCTCAGGCTCTGTTGATACCCGCATGAAAAAAATCAGAATGGATGCCCGGATACCTTATGGAACCATCAATGGCGTCAGCTTTTCAGGCTTTGATCTTTTAGGTAATGGAAATAAGGATACACTCACAGCCCTTGCAACCATCAACAGCATTCAACTGAATGATAGTATTCATCTACCCAATACCAAACTAAGAATTACTTCCCACAATGATCACAGTGTGGTATCACTCAGAACCAGTGCTGATATCACCTTGAATGATGCCGATATTCAGGCGGATGTTTATACGCTTTCAGACGGAGTCAAGGTTAAATTCCGCCCCAGTTCATTTGTATTGAATGAAAAAAAATGGAACATTGAGAAAGAGGGTACATTTTCCATCCGCAATAAAGAAGTGTCTGCTCAGAACATTCGATTTACACAAGGTTTTCAGGAGATTTCCATTCAGACGGATGAAAAAGATGGCCATACCAATAATCTGGCAGTGCAACTCAACAATGTGATTCTGGGAGACCTTAGTTCTTTGTTTTTTCAGGATCCGAGGATTGAAGGTATTACCAGCGGTAATGTTTACCTGAACGATTTCTTTCAACGCTTTCACGCCGAAGCACAACTCACCACTGAACAATTCCGCCTCAATGATGACTCGGTGGGACAAGTGAATATCAGTGCTTCGTATGATCAGAAAACGGGCCGCATCCCCTTTTCTGTCACTTCTCCTAACCCCAACTATCGTCTTGCAGCCAGCGGTAATTACAACCTGAAAGACAGCAGTGGGAATGCGCTTTATACAGAAATAGATGTTACTGATACGAAGATTGACTTTCTCCGCTATTTCCTTTCAGATCTTTTCTCTGATATGAGCGGAAAGGCAGAGGGCAAACTCATCATCAAGGGGAAACCTGATCTTCCCGATCTTTTGGGGGATATCCATCTGAAGAATGCCGGATTAAAAGTTAACTATACCCAGGTATATTATACCATAGATTCTGCCACAATCAGTTTTACAGAGGAGGGAATTGACTTGCACCAATTCACGGTTCGTGATATGTATGGACAACCGGGTGTGGTAGCAGGCAAGTTGATGGAGAAAGGTTTCACTAACCTCGTATTTGATCTGGAAGTATCTACCAATAAGATGTTGCTGCTCGACACCAAATCTACCGACAATAGTCTTTTTTACGGAAGAGCTATCGGTAAAGCAACCCTGAAACTGAAAGGTCCGGAATCTAAGTGCCTCCTATCATTGGTAGCAGAATCGAACGATAGTTCTCACATCTATATACCCAATTCTGTCAGCCGGGAAAGTGGCACGGCCGATTTTATTGTTTTCAGAGAGTACGGAAAAGAAATGGTCGCAGAAAAGCCCAAGAGTAACTTTAACCTGAGCATGGACCTGGATATAACTGCCACTAACCAGGTGAAGATTGATGTTATTCTCGATGAACTCACCGGGGATGTGATTAAAGCTGTTGGAAATGGAAAACTAAGGATTAGGACCGGCGTCAATGAGCCACTGACTATCCGGGGTCGTTACAATATTGAGAAAGGAAGTTATGATTTCAATTTTCAATCCATCGTAAAAAAGCCCTTCCTATTAATACCCGATGCGGGAAATTACATAGAATGGAATGGAGATCCCTATAAAGCAGATTTGCAAATAGATGCCCAGTATCTAGCAGAACGGGTAAGTTTAAGTGACCTCGTGAGTTCACTCAATATGAGTAGTACTGTGAAGGGTTACCGGGGAGATGTATATGTAATCGCCATGTTGCGGAACCAGTTAAGTGCTCCTGATATCCGTTTCAAAATTGATTTTCCTCAGGGAAGCCCTGTAAAAACCGACAATGAATTCAATGCTTTCCTGAGGAGACTGGAGAATGATCAGAATGAGATTCTCAAGCAGGTTGCCTTTTTGATTGCTCTCAATAGCTTTGCACCGGCCGATGTGAATACCGGTGGACCTAATCCCTATTCAATCACTTCACTGGTAGGAAATACCATTAGTCAGGCTGTAACCCGGGCAGTGAATAAAATATTTTCCAACTTCCTTTACTCTGTTTTCAAGGATAAGAGTCTTCGTTTCGATATGGGTAGCAGTTTGTATAGCAGCGGCAGTCTCGCAGCTCCGGAAGGAAGTGTAAGTGCAGACAACAACCGGTTAGACCGAACCCGAGTGGATCTGCGACTGGCTTATGCATTTAACAATGACAATATCATTGTGACTGTGGGAAGTGATATTGATTTCAGCCTGGGTAGTTCTACTACAGTACAGGGCAGTAATACGCAATGGTTGCCTAACCTTAATATTGAATTTGTATTGACCCAGGATAGAAAGCTGCGGTTAATCATTTTCAATAAAACAACACTGGATGTGAGCTTTGGGCGCAGAAACCGACAGGGTATCAGTATTTCTTATCGAAAAGACTTTGATAAAGCGGTAGCAGATAAACCGAAGGAGATTACTGTTCCACCACCACCCGTCAATCCAATCAATTAATAGTTACAAGAAAAAAATATTCGAGTATAACTACAAAGCAAAACAAAAATGATTTCTGTGAAAAATTTACAGCAGCATTTCAATTTTTTTTGACTACGCATCTTTCAAAATTTTTTTACGTCAATTACAATATGTAAATATTTTAAAACCCATAAAAACAACAACCTATGCTGATGACATATAGTAAAAATATTGTTGTACTGTTGATAATATTTTTTCTTACCTCTTGTGGAAATATAAGTTCAGAGGCAGAGAAAAAGTTTAATGAATTAAAAGCAAAGACAGATGCATTAGATTCTCTTATCACAAAAGAAGTAGATAAGGTAGTACAACTAGATTCACTGATTAATAAAGAAAGTGAGAAGGTAAAACAACTTGATACCTTATTAAACAAATCCACATCACGTCTTGACTCAATTGCTAAAAAGGGGAGTAAATTTTTAGAGAAAATTACCCAATAAATTTTAACTATGAAATGCCCTATTTGTAATGTAAGTTTAGCCATGACAGACAGAAATGGCATTGAAACCGACTATTGTCCGCAATGAAGGGTTGTTTGGCTTGACCGGGGTGAACTTGATAAAATTATTGAAAGATTATCATCCAATGTAAAAAGTTTTGATGCGGGGAAGTACGTGGAACGCCAGAAGTTCTCAAAAGAAAGTGATTACCAGTATAAAAAGAGAGAAGGATTCCTGGGTGATTTATTCGATTTTTAAAATTACGGGTTGGTCTCCCAGACAGGTATTCCCTTTATGGGTTGTTTGTGCTTAACCAGCGAATAGCCAGTTCGTATCCCTGTAACCCTAAACCGGTAATGGTTCCGGCCGCTTTGGCAGAGACATAACTAAGTCTTCTGAATTCTTCCCGGGCATGAACATTGCTAATATGAACTTCCACAACCGGAATGCGGATAGCCGCAACCGCATCTCCTATGGCAACAGAAGTATGGGTATACGCGGCTGGATTGAGAACGATGCCCTGGCAGGATTGAGCAAAATCCTGTAAAGCAGTGACTAATTCTCCTTCAATATTGGATTGGTAATAGACCAACTCAATTTCGGGGAAAACCAACTTAAGTTGAGAGAGGTAGTCATCAAAGCCTTGCTGCCCGTAAATACCGGGTTCCCGCTGTCCCAACAAGTTCAGGTTAGGTCCATTAATGATGGCTATTTTCATACCGGGCTTTTAACGAAGGTAATAAAATTGGAGGGAGCGGAGGAATCAGTGAGGAGAGTTATTAATTACCTACACAGATTTCAATGGGCTCATTTTCTGATCATCGAGATGAAATCGTCAAAAAGATAACGACTGTCATGCGGTCCCGGGGTACTTTCGGGGTGGTATTGTACACTGAAAGCAGGTCGGTTCTTCATTCGGATACCCTCGATTGAATCATCATTCAGGTTCACATGGGTCACTTCTACCTCCGGGTGATTTCTAACTGCAACCGGATCCACCCCAAAACCATGGTTCTGGGTAGTGATCTCACAACGACCCGTAATGATATTCTTCACCGGGTGATTCAGCCCGCGGTGACCATGGTGCATTTTAAATGTGGGGATATCATTAGCGATGGCCAGCAACTGATGACCCAGGCAAATTCCAAAAACGGGTAAATTTTGTTGTAAGATGGCCTGAATGGTAGTTTTAGCATAAGGCATCGCCGCAGGGTCACCGGGTCCGTTGGAAAGGAAGTAACCATTCGGGGAAAAAGATTGCAAGCGTTCGAAGGATGTTTTGGCCGGGAAAACGCGAAGATGAGCCCCACGGCTGGTGAGACATTTAAGGATGTGTTTTTTCACCCCAAAGTCCAGTACAGCAATTTTTAAGTCAGATTGAGGGTCGCCCAATTCATATTCCTCGGAAGTACTTACCGTACTAGCCAGTTCCAGTCCGTCCATATCCGGTACCTGTTCGAGGGCAGAACGCAATGCAGCTTCATCGGTTAGTTCGGTTGAAATGATACAGTTCATAGCCCCCTTGGTACGTACATGCGTAACGAGGGCACGGGTATCCACCCCTTCTATGGCAACAATCTGATTAGCTACGAGGTAATCATGCAGGTTTCCGGTTGCCTGCATCCGGCTGAATTGTTCTTCCAGGTTTCTGCCGATGAGACCACGTATCTTGACAGTACTACTTTCCACATCAGTCGGCTTCACTCCATAGTTCCCGATGTGTGCATTGTTCATAATGAGCACCTGACCGGTATAACTGGGATCAGTAAATACTTCCTGGTATCCGGTCATGCCGGTGTTGAAGCAAATTTCTCCGGTGGCGGTTCCGGTTTTTCCAAAAGACCGCCCCACGAAGAGGTGTCCATCTGCTAACATCAGGTAAGCGGGTTGGGTATTCGCTGACATCGGAAATAATTTCGGTTACAAAAAAACAGCAAAGCATTCAGATTATGGAAGAAACTTTCTCACATTGTTTCTTCCATAAAAAAAGGCAAAACCAGAAATGATTTTGCCTTTGATATCTTTAAGATTGTTCCATTTACTCAGCGGCTGCTTCAGTAGTTGTTTCAGAAGCTGTTGTTTCTTCCTTGGCTTCACCGGCAGCTTTCTTGGTAGAACGGCCTCTACGGGTTTTCTTGGCCGGCTCAGCAGCTTTTTCAGCGGCTTTACCATAGATTTCATTGAAATCAACCAGTTCGATCATGGCTTTTTCAGCGTTATCTCCGGGGCGAATACCTAATTTCAGGATACGGGTATATCCACCGGGACGAGCAATGATCTTGGGTCCGATCACCGTGAAAAGCTCTTTCACAGCAGCTTTGTCCTGCAGGTGACTGAACACTACGCGGTGTTGATTCATAATGGTTTCTTTGCTCTCGCTTTTCTTCGTTTTGGTGATCAGCGGTTCAATGTAAGCACGCAAAGCCTTGGCTTTTGCCAGGGTGGTTACGATGCGCTTGTGCATAATCAGTTGGCTGGCGAGGTTGCTCAGGAGGGCACTGCGGTGGGCTTTCTTGCGGCCCAGTTTGTTGACTTTGTTTCCGTGGTTCATGACTTTTGTTTTTAAACCCGCACCGTGTCAGGAATTGCGGGTGTTGGCAGCCGGGCTGCCGGGGTTAAAAAGAACTGCCCGAATCCTCGGGAGGATGCGGGCAGCAATTAAAAATTAGTTGTCGAGGTTATCGAGACCCAGTTTGTTCAGGTCCATTCCAAAACTCAGTCCTCTCTCAGTCAATACCTGCTCAATTTCTGAGAGTGATTTTTGACCAAAGTTTCTGAATTTCATCAGGTCTTCCTGTTCATACTGCACCAGTTCACTGAGACTGTTGATCTTAGCGGCTTTCAGGCAGTTGAAGGCACGCACGGAGAGATCCAGGTCTTCCAGAGGAGTCTTCAATACTTTGCGCAGTTGAAGTACATGTTCATCTACCACATCTTCTTTCTTATCTTCTTTGTTATCGAAAGTGATGTTTTCGTCGGTGATAATCATCAGGTGCTGAATCAGAATACGGGATGCCTGCTTTACTGCTTCTTCCGGATGGATGGTTCCATCGGTAGAAACGTCAAGAATCAGTTTTTCGTAGTCAGTTCTCTGCTCAACCCGGTAGTTTTCTACCGCGTATTTTACATTTTTAATAGGCGTGTGAATAGAATCGATAGCGATGTATCCAAAAACAGCATCTTTTACTTTGTTTTCTTCAGCCGGAATGTAACCGCGACCTTTTCCAATATGGAGTTCGATCTCCATTTTAGCTGAGGTATCCATGGTGCAAATCACCAGGTCAGGATTCATTACCTGGAAATTCTGGGAATGTTCACCGATCATACCGGCAGTAAGTTCTGTTTTGCCCTTTACAGTCAAAACGATTCGTTCGTTGATTACTTCATGATCGATTTTGCGCTTGAAACGAACCTGCTTCAAATTCAAAATCAATTCAGTTACGTCTTCGGTAACACCTTTGATGGTAGCGAATTCGTGGTTGAGGCCTTCGATCTTGATGCCTACGATGGCATAACCCTCGAGTGAACTCAGCAATACCCTACGCAGGGCATTACCCACGGTAAGTCCGAAACCGGGCTCCAGGGGGCGGAATTCAAATTGACCCTCAAATTCAGAGGATTTTTGCAGAACGATTTTATCGGGTTTCTGAAAGCTTAATATAGCCATTTTTTATTTGTTTTCTGTGGGGTAATGTAGTGGTTTTGTTATCCTTTTGAAACGACAATCGGCCGGAGTATGTTCCGGCCGGAATCGGTTTATTTAGAATACAATTCTACGATCAGTTGTTCTTTGATGTTTTCAGGTACGTTTTCTCTTTCCGGAAAGGTGATGAAAGTACCTTTCATCTCAGTCTCATTCCAATCAATCCAGCTGAACTTCGGATTTTTACCGCGGTTTTTGCTGGTAACAGAAGAATTAGAAGCACTCTTCGGTCTGTAAGCAATTACATCACCCGGCTTGCACTGATAAGAAGGAATATTCATTACTTCTCCATTCACAGTGATGTGTTTATGATTCACCAACTGACGGGCTTCCGGACGGCTGGCAGTAAGACCCATGCGATAAATGGTATTATCGAGACGGGCCTCCAGCAGTTTGATCAGGTTCTCACCGGTTACTCCTTTGAGACGCTGGGCTTCTTCAAATGTCTTACGGAACTGACGCTCCAATACGCCATAAGTATATTTGGCTTTTTGTTTTTCACGCAGCTGAAGGGCATATTCACCCAATGTTTTGCGTTTGCGGGCAGCACCGTGCTGACCGGGAGGATTGCTGTTCTTTCCCAGCCATTTTCCGTTGCCGAGAATCGGCTCACCGAAGATGCGGGAGATTTTGGTTTTGGGGCCTGTGTAACGTGCCATGGTAATATTTGATTTTTTAGTGACGGTGACCTATCAAAAAATCTAAAATCGATGGGCCACCCGGTTATGAAATCCGGTCTTGCCGGTTGGTTATACTCTTCTTTGTTTGGGAGGACGACATCCGTTGTGGGGCAGCGGAGTAACGTCTTTAATAGATGTTACTTCAATACCGGATTGTGAAATGGAGCGAATCGCACTCTCTCTTCCGGATCCCGGACCTTTTACAAAAACATCCACCCGCTTCAAGCCTGCATCCAGCGCAGTTTTAGCGGCATCAGCAGCAGCTGTCTGAGCGGCGTAGGGAGTGTTCTTTTTTGAACCCTTGAAACCCATCTTACCTGCACTGCTCCAGCTGATTACCTGACCGGTTTTGTTGGTAAAACTGATAATGATGTTGTTGAAAGTAGCTGAAATGCGCACTTCACCTGCCGCATCTACTTTTACTACTCTTTTCTTCGCAACAGCTTTTGCGCTGTTTTGTGCTTTTTGTGGTTTAGCCATTTTTTTGTTTTGAGGTAGTCAATTTAATTCTTCCGCCTGAGCGGAAACCTGTTTGCTCTCCCTTCTTTCGAAGATCCAAGCGCACAGGATTTGGTGAATGGCCCGGAGGCCTATCAATTATTTCTTAGCTGCTTTTTTCTTGCCGGCAACTGTCTTACGCTTGCCTTTTCTGGTTCTGCTATTGGTTTTGGTACGCTGACCACGAACAGGTAAACCTTTTCTGTGACGCAGACCCCGATAGCAGGCAATATCCAGCAGACGCTTGATGCTCATGGAAACTTCACTGCGCAAGGCACCTTCTACCTTGAACTCTGCATTGATGATGTTCCGGATAGCGGCCTGCTCATCATCGTTCCATTGATTTACTTTCTTATCAAAATCAATACCTGCTTTTTCCAAAATGTACTGAGCAGTAGAACGACCAATGCCAAAAATGTAGGTCAGTCCAATTTCCCCTCTTTTGTTTTTCGGGAGATCGATACCGGCGATACGAGCCATAATGAGTAATTTGTTAGTGGTTGATGTTAATTATTTGAAGAGCCATCCGCTCTATGAATTATCCCTGGCGCTGCTTAAAGCGGGGATTTTTCTTGTTGATCACGAATAACTTGCCTTTGCGCTTCACGATCTTGCAATCGATACTTCTTTTTTTGATGGAAGCTCTTACTTTCATAACAGTAGTTTTACGGTGTCGGTGGTAACCTGTTGATTCTGTTTATTTATACCTGAAAATGATCCTTCCCCGGCTTAAATCGTAAGGACTCATTTCCACACCTACTTTGTCTCCCGGGAGAATCCGGATGTAGTGCATCCGCATTTTTCCAGAGATCGTAGCAAGTATTTCATGCCCGTTTTCCAACTTCACCCGGAACATGGCATTGCTCAGGGCTTCCTGAATGACGCCGTCTTGTTTGATCAGAGGTTGTTTGGACATACGATTTTTGGGGCTGCAAAGATACGCAGTTCAGGTCAGATAATGAAAAAAACGTGGGTAAAATTCCCTTTTTTGTGGAAAACCGACCCATCCAAGCCACCGGAAAGGCAAAAATAGCCACTTTTTAGGGCAAAAGATTGACCGGCAATATGATTTCCCATCGGTTACGCCCCGAACCGGTCTGCCCGTTGGGTTGAAGTAACCGGCTATATCGAATCCCAAAACTAACGGGTAACTGGTTCCACCAGCGGGTATCAAAATACCACTCAGTTCCCAAGGAATTAAACGAACTCTGTCTACCCGTCCGGCGACTGATGCCAACGGTATGGTCATAAAACAAAGCAGTCCTAACCCTCAGTAAATAAACAACTTGTGCTAATCCCTTTTCAGGATACAGCACAGGAAAATGATAGTTGACAGAAGCACCCAACAAATCGGGAAAATCGATAACCTGGTATCCTCTGGCAAAAGGAAAACGATTGGAAAAAAAGTATTGATTCAGGGTATCACGGGTCTGCCAGGCAGCGGTAACCACCCAATGGTGTACCGGAGAGAAACCGGGCAACCACCAGTTCCCCCTCAACAACCATTGCTTCGCAGTGCGACTTGAGAAGGACTGACGATAGCTGACCTGGTAAACTTGTGCCCAGCGGGGAAAAATTTGCTGCCGCGATTGTTGCACCTGAGAGGAATAGGATAGTCCCGTCTCCCAAAGCCATTGATTAGATCCATTGAGCCATTTACTCGCCTGACCCGTAAAATTCACCTGATTGTATTGAAGGGTGGACTGAAAATTTAAAAATCGAAATCGCTCTTTGCCGGAGAAATTGAGTGGCAATCGGAGTCCGGCATAGGTTCCCGACTCATTGAAATGGATGGTGGTATCGGCATTCAAACGGATGGTCCGTTGCCAGGTTTGTTCTACTCCCAGAAGGGGTTGTAAAAAGGTAGCCCCGA
>JBIIRN010000259.1:0-3078 GCA_044341525.1 Sediminibacterium sp.
ACACCTTTTCAAACTTTTCCAGTTTGGGTGCAATTACATACCGACAGTAACCCTGATAAGGATTGTTGTTATAGTAGTTTTGGTGGTATTTTTCCGCCGGATAGTAATTTTTGAAAGGTTCTATGAGGGTAACAATTGGTTTATCCCAGGCACCACTTTTATCTAAAGCGGACTTATATTTTTCTGCTTTTAGCTTCTGCTCTTCGTTGATATAATAGACAACACTCCTGTATTGTGGTCCCGCATCATTTCCCTGACGATCCATGGTGGTAGGGTCATGGGTCTTCCAGAATACCTCCAGTAATTCATCGAAACTGATTTCAGCCGGATTATACACAATGCGCGCCAACTCTACATGCCCGGTATTCTTATCACATACCTGCTCATAGGTTGGGTTTTCCACCCAGCCACCCCCATAGCCACTCTCCACAGCATATACCCCCTTAAGCCGCTGGAAAAACGCTTCCGTACACCAAAAACATCCTTCCCCAAAATAGGCGGTATCTGTTTTTACTCCGGTGGGTACTTGACTGGCTGACATATGAATGTTTTTTTCTGGTTCGGCGGACTGTGCACAAGAGAATAGGCAGCAGGTGAAAGAAAAGGTAAGAAGTTTCCTGAACATGACAACAGATTTCTATGATAAACAAATAAACGGATTTTTGGTTGACACCGAATAGACCGTTTAGTAAGGTTCTTTTAAAAGCAAACAGCCGGCAAATTGTATCTTCGCGGCAATTCCCAAGCTCAATATGCGCGGATATCCGGAAACTGCATTTACCCAACTGGAATTCGATAAGATTATCGGATTGCTGGTAAAATATACCCGTACCCAACCGGCCCGCGAACGGGCTGAGCAACTCCGGGTGCATACCAAAAAGGAATATATCATTCGGGAACTCAGACAGACTCATGAATACCTGCTTTTGCTTCAACAACAACAGCATTTTCCGAATGAATTCACAGCTCCGCTGCATACTGAACTAAAAATGTTGGGGATACCCGGCGCTGTATTGGTGGCGGAACAATGGCTGCTCATCGCCCGTTTGTGTGAAAACCTGCAGCAGATTTTCCGTTGGATGGATACGGAACGCAGACAGGCATTTCCCGCCATGGCGGAAGTATTGGGGGAATGTTATGAAGAGAAAAAGATTCCCGAAGCTATTCAACAGGTGATTGATGATACTGGAACTGTAAAAGATACTGCATCATCGGATTTACAGCAGATACGTCAGCAGATTTATAAAAAGCGGGTAGAACTGAGGCGCATCTTTGACAGGGTAGTGGGAAAATTACAGAAAGCCGGATTCAGTGCCGATATCGCCGAAAGTTTCAGCAATGGAAGAAGGGTAGTGGCAGTATTTTCCGAACACAAGCGAATGGTGAAAGGAATCTACCACGGAGAAAGTGATAGCAGGAAAACAGCCTTTATTGAACCTGAAGAGACCATTGAACTCAACAATGACTTGTATTCACTTGAGAATGAAGAAAGGCAGGAAATCTATCGGATATTCCGCGAATTAACGGCAGAAATGTCTGTGTATGCCCCCCTGTTGCAGGAATATTACAAAGTCACTGCGAGTTTCGATTTTATTCGAGCCAAGGCAAAGTTGGCGATGGACATGGATGCCCATCTTCCGGTCATTTCCGATCGGGCGCAGATGAAATTAATCCAGGCCTACCACCCCTTACTTTTGCTCTACAATCGTTCAGCCGGGAAAAAAACCATCCCCCTGAATATTACCCTGCACGATGATCAGCGCATCTTGGTTATCAGCGGACCCAATGCCGGAGGGAAGACAGTCACCATGAAAACAGCCGGATTACTCCAGTTGATGGTTCAAAGTGGTTTGCTGGTGCCGGTGCATCCCGATAGTGAGATGGGCATATTCAGACAATTGTTCATTCACATGGGGGATACCCAGAACCTGGCATTTGAGCTGAGTACCTATTCAAGTCATCTCCTGCACATGAAACATTTCATGGAGCACGCCAATGGGAAGACCTTATTTTTTATAGATGAGCTGGGAAGTGGAAGTGACCCTAATCTGGGTGGTGCATTTGCAGAGGTAATACTGGAAGAACTTTCACATAAACATGCGCAGGGCATCGTGACTACCCATTACCTGAATCTGAAAGTAATGGCCAATCATACCCGTGGAGTAGTCAATGCTGCGATGCTATTCGATGAGGCCAACCTGCAGCCATTATATCAGTTGGTGATTGGTAAACCCGGAAGCTCCTACACTTTCGCTATTGCAGAGCGCATCGGCCTTCCCAGACACCTGATCAACAAAGCCCGTAAACTGGTAGATGAAAATCACTTTTCACTGGATAAACTACTCAATCGTACCGAGCGGGATTTACAGGAAGTGCAAAAGGAAAGAGCAGAGCTGCAAAAATTAATGAAGGAAAATGCTGCCTTAAAAAAACAAATGGAGGCAACCCTGCAGCAGGAAAAACATCGCCAGGATATGGAGCGGCTGCGGGAGCAAAATAAGATGAATGCTGCTCAATTGGCCTATCTAAAAGATATGGAGCGGAAACTAAGGCAAGTAGTTACCGATTTTAAAAAGACAGATGACAAGCAGGAAGTTATTCGCCACCTCAAAGATTTACTCTTTGGGAAAAAAGAATCGGTGGCAGTCAAGAAAATGGTTGGTAAAGTAAATAAGTCATATCGTGAGTTAACCAATCAGACGATTGAAGCAGGTAAATTGGTAAAACTCACGCGCAATCACCAGGTAGGAACAGTGAAGGAAATTCGTGGAAAACGGGCCATCGTTCAAATCGGTCTGCTGCCTGTCAATGTTGAAATCAGCGATCTGGTGGTTGTTGAGAAGATAATACCCCCCGCCACAGAAAAATAGCACAATTCAATGCGTTCATCATTTATAACATTTTCCTAACATACCTGGTTAGCCGTAAGTACTATATTGATTGATTAAATCTTTCAATATGAAAATCATCCGTTCCCTCGGAACTGCATCCCTATTATTGCTGACGGTTATTATCTCGAAAGCGCAATTTGACCCGAAGCAACCCCTCCCTTTAAATCCAAAAGTGAAAGTGGGAAAA
>JBIIRN010000260.1:0-3077 GCA_044341525.1 Sediminibacterium sp.
TCAATTTTTTTTAGGTATTGCCTGCCGTGTTTTCTTTTGCTGCCTTTTATGGCAGTTGCACAAAATAACTCTGTTACCACCACCCAACTGGTGATGCTTGGTACAGGTACTCCCTTTGCCGATCCCGATCGGTCGGGTCCCTCACTTGCCATAGTGGTGAATGAACAGGCCTATGTGGTCGATTGTGGTCCCGGTGTAGTTCGGCGGGCTGCTGCTATTGCCAAAAAAAATAACCTGCCGGCATTACTCCCCGACCGGCTCACAAGACTCTTCATCACACACCTTCATTCCGATCATACCGCCGGCTATAGCGATTTTATTTTCACTCCTGCGGTACTCGATAGAAATCAGCCCTTGCAGGTGGTTGGGCCACCCGGCACCCGCCGCATGACCAGGCATTTGCTGAAAGCTTATTCGGAGGATATGGAAATTCGCATCCAAGGGCTGGAAATGGGCAATGCAGCCGGTTATCGGGTGGAGGTGAAGGAGATTAAGCAGGGAGAAATTTATCGGGATAAGAACCTGCGGGTAGAAGCATTTGAGGTACAGCACGGTAGCTGGAAACATGCCTTGGGATATCGCTTTACCACACATGATAAAGTGATTGTTGTTTCAGGTGATTGTACCTATAGCGAATCGTTGATTGCCATGGCAAAAGGGTGTGACATACTCGTGCATGAAGTGTATTCAATGGCCGGATTACAAAAAAGGGAAGAACGCTGGCAGAAATATCATTCAACTTTTCATACTTCTACAGAACAACTTGCTTCCATTGCCCAACAAGTTAAACCCGGACTATTGGTACTTACCCACCAACTGACTTTTGGCAGTAGTTTTGACAGCTTGTTGGCAGAAATCGGAAAAATATATCAGGGTAAGGTAGTTAACGGCGCGGATGGCGATGTATTCTGATGGTATCAAGGGAAAGTGCTTAAAATCTTGCTATTTTTAGTGTCAGAAAAATGATCCGGCGACTTGCTACACCCCCCAGCTGCACCCTGCCTGCCGCCGGATCATAATGCAAAGCTGAATAGTCAGTCTGTAATCTATTGGTAGTCTCAAAAAATTTTTATGCCAGTCAATAAAAATGCCCTTTTGCGCTATTACGCCATTGATGCCTGTCTGAATAACAGCATGCGGCCCTATCCTAATTTAGAGCAGATGCGTCGACACGTGATGCGACAATTGGAGATAGATATTTCAATATCCATGCTCAACAAAGACCTGGCTCAAATGCGCGACCTCTATGATGCACCCATCAAATACGATAAGGTGCGAAGGGGTTATTGCTATGAGCAGCAGGGATATTCCATTAAAAAATTGCCTTTGTCTGAAGATCAGATTGCCGCACTTGATTACTCCACCGCCTTGCTGCAGCAATTGAAAGGGAGCCGCATCTTCGAGCAATTCGAGTCTGCCATCAACCGACTCATTGAAGGTTACCGGGTCAGTAAGCTACTGGGGAAGTCCGAAAAACAACTCATACAAGTGGAAGAGCCGGTAAAGACAGGAGGCAACGAATGGCTGGAACCCTTGCTGCGGGCAATAGTTAACCGCCGTGCCCTTGAGATAACTTATGCCCGTTATGGCGCTACACCCAAGGTGCATACCTTATCGCCCTACTTAATCAAAGCATATCGAAATCGCTGGTATGTGGTCGGTTATTCAACAACTCCGAAAAATGTGCTGATATTTTCACTCGACCGAATCACCGATGTTCGAAAGTCGACACAGGCATTCTATGAAGCCCCCGGTTTTCAGCCGGATGATTATTTTCGTTATTCTTTTGGCATCACACATGTGCATGGTGCGCAGCCCGAAAAAATCATACTGGCTTTTGATAAAGTGCAATCACCCTATATCCTTGCCCAACCTTTGCATTATTCCCAGCAGGTGGTAGAAACAACTGCCAGTGGCGTTGTGATTGAACTCACGGTATATGAAACACCCGAATTGATCATGTCGTTGCTCGGATATGGCAATGGCGTAGAAGTAAAATCGCCGGTTACCCTTCGGGAAAAAATAAAAGACATTATTCAGAAGATGCAGTCAGTCTACCAATAGATGGCAGACTGATGCTGTACTTTTGTACAACAAATAAATGATATGGAAATTTCTGCACTGGTTTATGTTGTGATTGCCCTGGTGGGAGTATTGATAGGGTATTTAATCGCTTTTGTTTTACAGCGAACCTCCCGTCAGTTGCTGGCAGAGAATATTGCCCGACTCGATGCTCAACTTCAGCAGGAAAGAGAGCAGTACCTATCCATCCGGAGCCGTTTCGAAGAATCTGAAAAGCAGGGCTTGTTATTGGAGGAAAGATTGCAAACCACCCGTCAGCAGCTGGAGGAAGCAAAAAAATCGCAGCAACAAATCAGTGATGCCATGAAGAATGAAATGGAATTGCTGGCTTCCCGATTGATTTCCGGCAATACACAGCAATTGGTGGCTAAGAATGAAGAAAAGCTCGGACAGTTGTTACAGCCGCTTCAACAGGAATTAACCGGATTTAAGAAAGCCGTTCAGGATGCTTACCAGAAAGAATCCAACGAGCGCTTTAGTCTATCTAAAGAAATTGAAAAACTGGTTCAGAGTTCTGTTCGCGTAAGCGAGGAAGCCAATAACCTGGCTTCAGCCCTGAAGGGGAATTCAAAAACCATGGGTGACTGGGGGGAGATGGTATTGGAAACCCTGCTGGAACACAGCGGACTCATCAAAGACCATAATTATTTTGTTCAGCAGTATCTGCGGGATGCTTCTGGTAAGGTGATCAAGGATGATGAGGGGAATATGTTACAACCCGATGTGATGATTGTTTATCCCGATCAACGCAAGGTGATTATTGATGCCAAAGTTTCACTGGTGGCGTGGGACAAATATGTTAAAGCTACTGACCAGGTTGAAAAAGAGAAATCCCTGCAGGAGCACCTGGCCTCGATGTACCGGCACATAGACGGCCTTTCCAAAAAGAAATATGGTCGTTATGCAGAAGCGCTGGATTATGTCCTGATGTTTGTGCCCATTGAACCGGCTTTTTTGGAATCCTTGAAGAAAGATGATTCGCTTTGGAAAAGAGC
>JBIIRN010000261.1:0-3056 GCA_044341525.1 Sediminibacterium sp.
ATAATTCGGGGCCAGTTGTTGGGCCAATTCTCTTATATTATCTACCAGCATGATCAAGATTTATTTTAGATTCAATTCATCTTCACGAGGGTTGTATTCTACGGCATCATCAACTATGTATACCCCCCTGGTATAAAATTTATTGAGCTGTGCTTTTAGCAATTCAGCCTCCTCTTTTTTTATAAAATTACCAATCCGTACTTTAAAATTAGGACTCTGATAAATGATATAGGACTTATGATCAGGAAAATTTGCGAGCAGTTCTGCCTTGATGCGAAATGCGTCATTCCGTTGATTTGTACTGATTACCTGTATCCGAAAGCCTTTATAAAGACCATTAGCAGTCATCATGGATTGCTTGCGATTGACAATTCTCTGTTTTTGAGTCAGTAGGTCCATTCTAGGGTCTTGCCGAATAATAATAGTATCAATCTGAGAAGCGAAAGCAGGTAAATAAGAGGTGCAGCAAAGAAAAAAAACAAGATGTATCAAGACTCTTCTCTTCATAGTTCTGCATTTAAATCAATATGAAAAGCTTTCCGCTGTTTGGCCTTTTACAATAGCCACGCTGGCACTACAGCCAAGTCTGTCAGCACCTGCACTAACCATGGCAACTGCTTGCTGGGTATCACGTATTCCACCGGATGCTTTAATTTTTACTGCAGCCGGTAAATGCTGCCGAAAAAGTCGAACCGCTTCAACAGTAGCCCCTTTTTCGGCATATCCTGTAGAGGTTTTCAAAAAATCAATGCCGGCTGCCCCATAAATATCGCAACAGGTAATAATTTCCTGGTCAGTCAACACCCCTGATTCAATGATGATTTTTATGATCTTGTTTTTGCTTTTGATCACCGGTAACAGGTGGTTGATTTCATTGGCCAAGTAGGTCCAGTCATGATTTTTGATAGCTACAATACTGGCAACTACATCCAGTTCATCGGCACCATCAACCATGGCTAAGACAGATTCTGCAATCTTTGCTTCCACGGCGGAATAACCGAAGGGGAAACCAATAACAGTTGCCACTTTTATACCGGAGGAGGCCATCTTTTCCCTTGCTATTTTCACAAACGGGGGTGGAACGCAAACTGCTGCAAACTGATAAGTAAGTGCTTCTTGACACAGCTGTTCGATATCACCTACCAGGGCTGTGGGTTTAAGCAGGGTATGATCTATCAGGTGGTTCAGTTGCATACAAAAAATATGAAGGCATCCCTCTTAAGACTCCCGACCGTGACAGGATTTGAATTTTTTTCCGCTCCCACAGGGACAAGGATCATTGCGTCCTATTTTTGGCGCAGCCACTACAGGTTGCTGTTTGGTTGCTGAGGGATCAAAATATTCATTTTCTGTTGGGGTACCATTGACATCCATTTTGCTGGTACTCATCCGGCTCATATCTGTTTTCTCTTGACGGCCCTCCTTTAATTCTTCTCCTTCACTTAAAGGAATATAGGCATGACAAAGGAACTGAACAATATCCCGGTTGACTTCGGCATCCATTCTTCTGAAGAGTTCGAATGCTTCCATTTTATAGATCACCAATGGGTCTTTTTGCTCATAGGTAGCCGTCTGCACACTCTGCTTCAAATCATCCATTGAGCGCAGGTGTTCCTTCCAGGCATCATCAATAATGGCTAAAGCTGCCGTACGTTCCAGTGCATTCACCATTTCAACTCCTTTACTATCGATCGTAGCTTGTAAAGGGGAGAGAACCTGAATGATTTTTTTTCCATCGGTAAAAGGAACCACCACATTTTCAATGTGACGACCCTGTTGTAGACGAATGTTACTGAATACGGGAATCGATTGTTTACGCATCTCGGCTTTTTTCCTTTCATACGAAGCAATAGATGCCCGATAGACTATCTCTGCAAGATCAGTCTGAGAGCGTTTATTCATTTCCTCTTCAGAAAAGGGAACATCAATTCCAAAATTCACGATTACAGCAAGACGGAAACCTTCAAAATCATTCATGTCTTTATAGGCCGCCACTTGTTCTTCTGCTACCGAATAGAAGGCATTATCAAGATCAAGCGCCAGTCTTTCTCCGAAAAGAGCATGATTTCTCTTTGTATAAATCACGCTGCGCTGCTTATTCATTACGTCATCATACTCCAGCAGTCGCTTACGAATGCCAAAATTATTTTCCTCCACTTTTTTCTGTGCCCGTTCAATTGACTTGGTGATCATTCTTTCCTGAATCACTTCCCCTTCTTTGTAACCGGCAAAGTCCATCACCTTGGCAATCCGCTCGCTTCCGAACATACGCATCAGATCATCTTCCAGTGAAACAAAGAAAAGAGATGATCCGGGGTCACCCTGACGTCCGGCACGCCCTCTGAGCTGTCTGTCTACCCGACGCGATTCATGTCTTTCAGTTCCCAAGATGGCAAGACCGCCGGCATCTTTTACCCCCGGACCCAGTTTAATATCGGTTCCCCGGCCTGCCATATTTGTTGCAATGGTCACAGCCCCTGCAAATCCTGCTTCGGCAACGATTTGCGCTTCGCGTGCATGCTGTTTGGCATTCAAAACATTGTGAGGTATTTTGTTTTGAGTCAACATGCGGCTCAGCAATTCGCTGACCTCAACAGACGTAGTACCTACCAGCACCGGCCGCTTTGCATCCCTCATTTTAATTATCTCTTCAATGACTGCCTTGTATTTTTCACGCTTTGTTTTAAAGAGTAAATCTTCCTGGTCAATACGGATTGCAGGAACATTGGTAGGGATACTTACCACATCCAGCTTATAGATATCCCAAAACTCAGATGCTTCTGTCTCCGCCGTTCCTGTCATGCCTGCCAGTTTATGATACATGCGGAAATAATTCTGCAGGGTGATGGTCGCATAGGTCTGCGTAGCTGCTTCAATCTTTACATTTTCCTTCGCTTCTATGGCCTGGTGCAATCCATCAGAATATCTTCTACCATCAAGTATACGACCGGTTTGTTCATCAACAATTTTTACGGCTCCATCCATTACCACGTATTCGACGTCTTTATCAAAAAGCGTATAGGCTTTTAAGAGTTGATGCACAGTATGAATGCGAT
>JBIIRN010000052.1:0-10091 GCA_044341525.1 Sediminibacterium sp.
CACCGGATGGAAGTCTGCGACTGACACCCCTCTTTGATGCCTCCCCATTCACCGATCAGCCCTGCGATTCGGTTCGGGATGCGACTCAATGGATTGGAGCTGTTTACTACAACATTTTATTAAACACCCACCAGGGGAAAAAATACTACACGCTGTTAGGGTATGATGAGAACAACGAAGTGACTACCCGCAAATGGATGGAGGTACTTACTTTCAATGCACAGGGACAACCGAATTTTGGTGGATTATTTTTTGAATACCTGCCGGATGATAAAAAACCACCGGTTCCTACCCATCGTTTTTTACTGGAGTATAAGAAGGGGGCGGGTGCACGATTGAATTATGACCCTGACCTAAAAATGGTGACATTCGCCGCGCTGGTAAGTGAAAAAGGAAATCCTGCCGTTCATGCTACGCTTGTACCGGAAGGCGGTTTTGAAGGTTTCCGCTGGCAGAATGGAAGATGGGTGCATGTGGCACTGGTAGCGGAACTGGATCCCAATCCTCAGATCAATCCCCCCAAGGAAACTCCTCCCAATCCGAATGCGGTTCCAGCCGCAACCAAGAAAAAAGGTGGGAAACAAACGGGGCAATAACCCAGTTTAATCCAGTTTCAATACTGCCAGGAAAGCTTCTTGCGGAATTTCTACGTTTCCAATCTGGCGCATTCTTTTCTTACCCTCTTTTTGTTTTTCCAGAAGTTTTCGTTTCCGGCTGATATCGCCTCCATAACATTTAGCTGTTACATCTTTGCGGATAGCGCTGATATTTTCGCGGGCAATTACTTTCGCTCCGATGGCGGCCTGGATAGCAATCTGGAATTGTTGACGGGGAACCAGTTCTTTGAGCTTTTCACAAAGCTTCCTGCCGAAATCCTGTGCGCGACTTCTGTGGATGAGGGCGCTCAGCGCATCGACTTTATCGCCATTCAGAAGTATATCCATTTTGGCAATATCCGCTTCGCGGAAGCCGATGGGTGAATAATCGAAAGAGGCATAACCACGGGTGGAGCTCTTGAGTTTATCGTAGAAGTCAAATACAATCTCAGTAAGTGGCATTTCAAAAATCAACTCCACTCGGGTCGTGGTTAAATAGCTTTGGTTGATGAGGATACCACGTTTGCCCAGACAGAGGGTCATGATATTTCCGATATAGTCGGGCAGGGTGATGATCTGTGCTTTGATGAAAGGTTCTTCAATGCGGTCAATCTTTACCGGATCGGGCATTTCAGCAGGATTATTCACGATGATTTTTTCTCCCTTCGTAGTATAAGCGATGAAGCTTACGTTGGGAACGGTCGTAATAACCGTCTGGTTGAATTCCCTTTCCAGTCGCTCCTGTATGATTTCCATGTGAAGCAATCCCAAAAATCCACATCGGAAGCCAAAACCCAGTGCCTGAGAGGTTTCCAGCTCAAAAGTGAGAGAAGCGTCATTGAGCTGCAATTTATCCATACAGTCCCGCAGTTCTTCAAATTCATCTGTATTCACGGGAAAGATACCGGCGAAAACCATGGGCTTTACTTCTTCAAATCCATTGATCATTTCACCCGGATTGGCAGCGAGGGTGATGGTATCTCCCACCTTGACTTCTTTGGCATTCTTGATACCGGTTATGATATAACCTACGTCACCGGCTTTCATTTCCTGGCGGGGGGTCATGGTTAGTTTCAGTACGCCGACTTCATCAGCGAAATAGTCTTTCCCGGTTGCTACCAGTCGGATTTTATCGCCCTTTCGCAAAATACCATTCATGATTCGGTAGTAAACGATGATACCCCGGAAGCTATTGAAAACAGAGTCAAAAATCAATGCCTGCAAGGGTGCATCATAACTGCCTTTAGGGGCAGGTATGCGTTCGATAATAGCCACCAGAATTTCTTCGATACCAATGCCTGACTTCCCACTGGCGAGTAAAATCTCTTCTTGTTTGCAACCAATAAGATCGACAATCTGGTCGGTTACCTCCGGAATCTTTGCTCCCTCCATGTCAATCTTGTTGATGACAGGGATGATCTCGAGGTTATTGTCTATCGCCAAATAGAGGTTACTGATGGTTTGTGCCTGAATACCCTGAGATGCATCAACGAGTAGTAAAGCTCCTTCACAGGCAGCGAGCGCCCTGCTTACCTCATAGCTGAAGTCCACATGCCCGGGTGTATCAATCAGGTTCAGGGTATAGGCTTCCCCTTTATAGTTATAATCAATTTGAATAGCATGGCTTTTGATGGTGATGCCTTTTTCCCGCTCCAGGTCCATATCATCCAGCACCTGGTTCATCATGTCTCTTTCACCAATCGTCTTAGTATGTTCTAGTAGCCGATCGGCCAAGGTACTTTTACCATGGTCGATATGAGCTATGATACAAAAATTTCTAATATGTTTCATACGGGTGCAAAGATAAGTTACCCAACGCAATAGGGGGAAGATTGTTGAGTGAGATAGTATTTCCTTCCCATTTGAGCCCCAAAAAACTGACAGTCGGGTGAACTTATCCCTGTTTAATTAAAAAAAGTTGCTCAGAATACCTTGAGGACTTTCAATTTGGTGGAATTATCAAAAATTGAATAAAAAACAAGTTTTTAAAATAAGGAGCAATGTCCAAAGCCTCATTTTTAGATGTTTTATAGCAAGGAATTAATAGGAAGAACAAATGGTAAAACGAAAAACAGTCATTAACTTTCAGCATTATTAGCTGAATTTTCAGCTCTCTGGAACCTTGCTGTAGTATCAATCATCATAATTATTCAAATTTCAACCTACTAAAATGATTATTACCAGAACCCATCAGACTGATTTTTTTAATCCTACCCATTTCAATAACTTAATCGAAAGAGTTAAAGCAATTGAGCCTAGTGCAGAAAGAAAATGGGGGAAGATGAGTATTTCAGAAATGCTTCACCACCTTAATATTGCCATTGGAAGTGGATTAGGATATTATTCGGCAAAAGACCATAGCAATATTTTTACCCACTTTATCATTCGTCCTTTTGTATTAAATTTTTTAAAAGGAATGCCAATCGGGTCCAAGGCACCTAAGCCTTTAAAAGTTAATTCGATTCTTCTTGACTTTGATAAAGAAAAAAATCAGCTCTTAGAAATTCTTCAAAGGGCCTATCAAACTACTAATGACAATGATTGGTCCGTCAATTCTTATTTCGGAAAATTGAGTCGCAAAGATTGGGGAAAATTAATCATGATTCACTGTAACCACCATTTTACCCAGTTCGGATGCTAAACTAAAATGTATCATTTACTTTAATTTACCATTCGTTCTGAAAAATTTTCCAAAACTTACCAATTCAAGAAGAATTAAATGATTTTGAGAAAGAGACCTGCCGGAAAAGAAAACAATGAAACCGGACTAACCTCGAATTCAGCCCTGAGGGGTGGACGGTTTTTTAACAAAGACGGCAGTGCCAATACAGAATATACAGGACTTCCATTTTGGAAAAGAATGAACCTGTATCACACTTTACTGTCATTATCTACCAGTCATTTCCTGGGTTTCATTCTTTTCTTCTTTCTGGCTATCAACTTATTTTTTGCCGGACTTTACCTATGGATTGGTCTGGATCATCTGGGTGGCGTGGTAGCTACCACTTCAGGCGAAAAATTTGGTGAAGCATTTTTCTTTAGTGCGCAAACCTTTACCACAGTAGGTTATGGCAGAATCAACCCCATTGGTTTTGTTGCCAGTTTGGTTGCTTCCCTCGAAGCACTCATCGGCTTAATGAGTTTTGCAGTATTAACAGGATTGTTGTATGGGAGATTTTCGCGACCACGTGCCTTCATTCGCTTCAGTCAATCGGCCCTGTTTTCTCCTTATCAGGAGGGTGTAGCCCTGATGTTCCGACTAGTACCTTATACCAAAAATATATTGATGAATGTAGAGGTAAGTGTGACGGTTGCTATTCAACTGGAAGAGAATGGTACTTTGAAAAATAAATTTTTCAACCTGCCCCTCGAAATTTCAAAAATCAATGTTTTATCAGGCAGCTGGACTGTCGTTCATGCTATCCGCGAGGGTAGTCCCTTAGCAGGACTCACACAATCTGATTACGAATCAGGCAATGCTGAGTTCCTGGTTTTCTTACAGGGTTACGATGAGAGTTTTTCAACTACTGTGATAGCACGAAGCTCGTATACTTACCAGGAGTTGGTGTATGGGGCGAAGTTCAAACCGATGTTCCATCCAAACAGTAATCAAACCGGTACTACGGTACACGTGAACAAACTGAATGATTACGAAAAGGTAGCACTACCGGGTTATGCCGAAGTTGCACCCAGGGCTTTAGAGTAATACAGTCAGTTAGTATTTCTCTGACAAATTATTTTTTCAGCGCGCGTATGATGGCAGCAAATTCTGTTGCAATGAGAGAAGCCCCGCCTACCAGACCACCATCTACATCCGGCTGCTGAAAGAGTTCCAAGGCATTGGCGGCCTTGACACTTCCACCATATAAAATAGTTGTATGGTCTGCCACAGGATTCCCAAATTGAGCTGCTAACTGAGAACGAATAAAGGCATGCATCTCCTGTGCCTGCTGACTACTGGCTGTTTTTCCGGTACCGATGGCCCAGATAGGTTCATAGGCAATCACCACTTGTTGCATTTGTTCTGCAGAAAGATGGTAGAGAGATTCTTTCAGTTGTCCTGCTACAAAATCATTTTGGGCATTGGCTTCCCGAATCGGCAATGGCTCACCGCAGCAAAAAATGGGTGTCAACCCTGCAGCCAGAGATATATCTATTTTCTTAGCCAGCAATTCATTGCTTTCACCAAATATTTCCCGGCGCTCGGAATGTCCGATGATCACATGACTCACTCCCAAAGAAACCAACATGTCTACAGAGATTTCACCCGTAAATGCACCACTCTTTTCTGCGTAACAGTTTTGGGCTGCGATGCTAAAACCTTTTTTGTCGGTGAATGCCTGAACAGCCAGTTGCAGGTAAGGGGCAGGAACTGCCAATACGACCTGATGTTCATTGTGCAAATCAAACGACTCGGCTTTTATCAACTGAATCAATTCTGATGCCTGTGATAAGTTGAGATTCATTTTCCAGTTGGCAGCTGCTATTTGTTTTCGCATAGAAAGTTGAGTGAGTAAAATAATTTGATAAAAATCAATTAAAGCTGGGCAAATATATATTCCAGTACGGAAATTTCATCGGCAGTAAATGTTTTGCCCTTCATTTGCTTCCAGTTATTGATTGCAGCAATCGCTTTGGGCAGCTCATACCGGGTGCCTGTTACCCCCCAGCTGCAGGGCTCTACAATAGTGGGTAAAAGTCCGCTCCCGAAAATATTACAACAGGTTCCATACATACTACCGGTATTCATCGCTGCCTGAATAGAGACCGTACAATAATCTCCCATCATGACTCCACATTTCTGACCTACCTGCTTGTACTGGCGGGTATGAAAATCCCACACATGGATGGCAGCAGCCGTATTTTTCACATTGCTATTGGTAGCCCCCGCACCGATGTTACACCATTCTCCAATGACTGCATCACCCAGATAACCCTGGTGTGCCTTATTGGAATAGCCCATCATCAGAGAATTTTTTATCTCTCCCCCACCGACACAATAAGGCCCCAATGTAGTGGCGCCATAAATACTGCTGTGCATCTTTACTACTGCCCCTTCCGCCATCGCAAAGGGACCACGAATGGCGGCACCTTCCAATATGGTAGCATTTTTACCAATGTATATAGGACCATCCGTTGCATTGAGCCAGCAGGGAGAAAGTTGGGCGCCGGCTTCTATGAATATTTTTCCTGCCTGAAAACTATGAACATGTTCCGGTATTGATGCAGAAAAACGTTGAGCTGTAACTAAGTCATAATCTTCTATCAATTGCTCTCGGTTCCATTCTATCATCTGCCAGGGATGTTGCAGAAAACTAACAGGCGCTTGAATTAAGTTACCAAAGTTTTTCTCCTGAAGGATCTGAGGTAAGTTCTTCTGATCAATGGCACCCCTAACTGCCCATATCCTTTCGCCGGACAGCAGTGCCTCTCCCGATTTCAATTCCATTACCTTCCTAACACCGTCATCTTTCGGGAAAGCCAGGGCATCAACCCAAGTATGTTCCCCTTCAGGAATCAAATCATAAAGACATTGCAGATAGGGTGCCGTAGCTACATGTACTTTTTGCCGGGTGCGTTGCTCCCATCTTTCCTGCTGCGTCAATATCCCCAAACGAATTGCTCCCAAAGCCCTCGTGGCTGAAAAAGGAAGTAAACAATTTCTTTCGTCAGTATCAAAGAGAATAATCGCCATGCCGGCAATTTAATTCATTCCCCGCAGATTCCCGTTGGAAGACTGCTGCACCATCTATGAAATAGCACTAACTTTGCAAACAAATTTTGCTCTATGAGTACTGGTATATTTTCCTACCCGCAACCTGCCAATGAACCGGTTAAATCTTATGCGCCGGGTTCTCCCGAAAAAGCTGCTTTGAAGAAAGCACTGGCCGACCTGAAAAAGAAAAACTGGGATATTCCCATGTACATAGGAGGTAAAGCGGTTCGCACCGGTAATACCCAAACGATTCACCCACCGCATGAACTCAGTCATACCCTGGGTCAGTTTCACAAAGGAACTGCCCGTCATGCCGAGCAAGCCATCGAAGCAGCCCTGAAAGCCCGCAACAGTTGGGCCGAGATGAGTTGGGAAGCACGTGCTCATATTTTCCTGAAAGCCGCCGACCTGCTCGCAGGTAAGTATCGCTATCAAATGAATGCTGCAACGATGTTGGGTCAAAGCAAGAATGCTTTTCAGGCAGAAATCGACAGCGCCTGCGAACTGATTGACTTTCTCCGATTCAATGTGTATTTCCTGAATGAGATATATCAACAACAACCGGTTTCCTCACCCGGCATGCACAACCGGATGGAATGGAGACCCCTGGAAGGATTTGTACTGGCGATTACTCCCTTCAATTTTACCGCAATTGGAGGCAACCTACCCACTTCTGCTGCCCTCTGTGGCAATGTGGTAGTTTGGAAACCCGCTTATACCCAGATTTTTTCTGCACAATTGTTCATGAAAATTTTACAGGAAGCAGGATTGCCCGCCGGCGTAATCAACCTGGTTTATGTGGATGGACCTACCATCGGACAAGCCTGCTTTACCCATCCGATGTTTGCCGGTGTTCATTTCACAGGATCAACAGGCGTCTTCAATCAAATGTGGAAGACCATGGCCGAAAATCTGCCCCGCTACCGTTCCTACCCCCGTATTGTGGGTGAAACCGGCGGTAAAGATTTCGTGCTGGTGCACGAGTCAGCAGATCCGGATGTGGTCGTGGCAGCACTCGCCAGAGGAGCTTTCGAGTTTCAGGGTCAAAAATGCTCCGCTGCCTCACGAGCTTATCTACCCAGCAACCTGGCCGTTGAGATCAAACGCAAATTAGTGGCAGCCATTGAAAGCATGAAGATCGGAACAGTGGAAGATTTCAGCCACTTCATCAACGCCGTAATAGATGAAAAAGCTTACGATAACATTACCTCTTACATCAAACGGGCTGTTAAAAACAAGAAAAATACTTTACTGGCAGGAGGAACTTTCAGCAAAAAGAAGGGGTATTTCATTGCCCCCACCCTAATTGAAACGAAAGATCCTAAATCATTGACCATGTGCGAAGAGATCTTCGGACCCGTACTCACAATTTATGTATATCCAGCCGGTAATTTTGATCGTGCGCTGCAACTGGTAGATACAACTTCCCCTTATGCATTGACCGGTTCAGTGATAGCCAGGGACCGGGCAGCCATTGAAAAAGCTACCCGTGCACTGAGAGACAGTGCCGGCAATTTTTATATCAATGACAAACCCACGGGGGCAGTAGTGGGTCAACAACCTTTTGGCGGTGCCCGTGCCTCCGGAACCAATGATAAGGCGGGAAGTCAACTGAATCTCTACCGCTGGCTGAGTGCACGTACCATCAAGGAAACCTTTGATCCACCCACCGATTACCGTTATTCATTTTTATCTGAATCTTAAAAAGTATTTCAACTTTTTTTTAGCCCATTGGTTAATTATTCAATAAGGAAAGAATTATGGCATTACCGTCCCTTGAATTATCCCTGGCCCTGAGGGCAGCAGCACAAAGAATCCAATCCGGCGCCCCCTATGCCTGGGGACACCATGGCAGTTGCAATTGCGGACACCTCTTACAGGTGATGACCCGCTTAAATGAGCAGGAGATTCTCGCCTATGCACACACGGCACCGGGTGAATGGACGGAACTGGCTTCGGAATATTGCGGCATTACCCAAGCCCCGGTGAGTCTGCTGGTTAAGAAACTGATGGATGCCGGATTAACCCCCACCGATATTCATCACCTGGAATACCTCACCGACCGGACCATCCTGGAAAGATTGCCGGGTGGCTTTCGCTGGCTACAAAGAAACCAACGAGAAGACGTGGTGGTTTATATGGAAACATTTGCAGACTGGATTGATGAACAACTGCCCCCGGAGACGCTCAAAAACTGGGTACAAGAGTTGACCAGCGAAGCGATGCTTGAACCAAGTATCCCCACAGAACATTTGGCTGTCTAAAAGGGCTTTCCCCTTCTTCCCTGCCCCTGTGTATAACCCAATTCCCGGCAGTTGTAATTTTTGGGTTTTAGACGTATATTTGCCCCCTCTAAAAAGAAGCCTGTGGCGATGAAATTTTCCCGTGAAACTTATCTCTATTGGTATGAAGTGATGCAGCTCATCCGTCAGTTTGAACTCAAAGCGGAGGAGATGTACAAAATGGCAGGTAAAATCCGTGGCTTCTTCCACGCCTATGTGGGACAGGAAGCGATTGCTGCCGGATGTATGACTGCCACTACATCCGATGACCCTTTTATCACTGCCTATCGGGACCATGGATTGGGACTGGCCAAGGGTATGTCTGCCAATTCCTGTATGGCTGAATTGTATGGTAAAGCTACCGGATGCAGCAAGGGCAAGGGCGGAAGTATGCACTTCTTCAGTAAGGAACACCGATTCTTCGGTGGCCATGGAATCGTCGGTGCCCAAATTGGTACCGGTGCCGGACTCGCTTTTGCTGAGAAATACCTCGGTACACAAAATGTGGTTCTCTGCTTTTTTGGAGATGGCGCAGCCCGTCAGGGTATGTTGCATGAAACCTTTAACCTGGCCATGCTCTGGAAACTCCCGGTGATTTTCATCTGCGAGAACAACCAGTATGCGATGGGAACCTCCGTTGAAAGAACCTCCAATGTAATTGATATTTACAAGTTGGCAGATGCCTACGACATGCCCGCAGATAAGGTAGATGGCATGACCCCCGAAAATGTTCATGAACATGTCTCCAGGGCTGTGAAAAGAGCTCGGGAAGGCGGCGGTCCTACCTTGCTTGAATTGAAAACCTATCGTTACAAGGGACACTCCATTTCAGATCCGCAGAAATATCGCACCAAAGAAGAAGTAGAGGAATACCGTGAACAAGATCCGTTGGTGAAAGTGCGCAATAAAATTCTGGAGAGCAAATATGCTTCCGCTGCCGACCTTGACCTGATCGACCAAAAAATAAACATGATCGTAGAAGAAAGCGTTCGCTTCGCTGAGGAAAGTCCATGGCCCGATGAATCTGAACTGCTGAAGGATGTTTATGTAGATGATAACTATCCTTTTATTGTAGATTAATCAAGCTGCGAATCGCTTAATTGAAAACAACCCAACATGAGTACAAAAGTTTTTCACGAAGAAGATGCAATAGAAAAATTGCTCCGTTTTTTCCAAACCCATCAAAATAAAATACTGGTAGGCGTTTCCACCGTTGTATTGTTGATTGTGGGCTGGTATGGTTATAATGAATATGTAAAGAAACCCAACGAAGAGAAAGCTGCCGATGCGCTGTTTAAGTCACAGGGTTATTTTACGCTCGATTCTTCCCGTCTCGTATTGAATGGTGATGGTCAAAGTAAAGGTGCACTGTATGTTATGCGCACTTTCAGCGGAACCAAGGCAGCGAACCTGGCCAAATATTACGCCGGTATCAGTTACCTCCACCTCGGAGAATATGCCAATGCAGTGAAATATCTGGAAGATTTTTCGACTGAT
>JBIIRN010000262.1:0-3051 GCA_044341525.1 Sediminibacterium sp.
CCCGAAATAATAGATAAGACCATTGAAGTTGCACGTACTGAAATGGAAAAAAATCCGCAATTAAATAGTGAGCAGATCGATACGGGAATTAATATCACCCGCAAATTCTTTATACCTTTTGCTATTGCTGGAGCTCTCTTCGGAACCGCATTTGTTGGTTTAATCGGTTCTCTGATTGGGGCAGCCATAGCCCGTAAGAATCCCGTTACCCCTTTCGATAAGCCCGTATAACATGAACATCAGCGTTGTCATACCCCTCCTCAACGAAGAAGAATCACTTCCCGAACTGGCGAACTGGATAGAGCGCGTGATGCAGGAAGCCGGCTTCAGCTATGAAGTAATCTTCATCGACGATGGTAGCACCGACGATAGCTGGAACACCATTCTTTCCCTCGGAAAAAAGAACGCCGCCTTCAAAGGCATTCGCTTTCGCAGGAATTATGGGAAGTCCGCCGCACTCAACGAAGGTTTTAAAGCTGCAGCCGGTAATGTCGTTATCACCATGGATGCCGACCTGCAAGACTCCCCCGATGAAATTCCCGCCCTCTACCGAATGATCGCTGAAGAAGGTTTCGATATGGTGAGCGGCTGGAAAAAAGTACGCTACGACAATACCTTCACTAAAAATCTTCCATCCAAATTATTCAACGCCGTTGCCCGCGCCAACTCGGGTATCCACCTGCACGATTTCAATTGCGGATTAAAAGCTTATCGCATCAAAGTGGTGAAGAGCATTGAAGTATTCGGGGAAATGCACCGCTATATTCCCATCCTCGCCAAATGGAGCGGCTTCCGGAAAATCGGTGAGAAAATAGTGGAACACCGCCCCCGGAAATACGGCAGTTCAAAATTCGGCTGGCAACGTTTCGTCAATGGCTTCCTCGATCTCGGCACCATCATGTTCCTGGGTAAATTCGGAAAACGTCCCATGCAGTTCTTCGGATTGCTGGGTACCCTTTTCTTCTTAGCCGGCTTCATCGCTATCGGTTATCTCATTGTTGCCAAACTCAGCTCTGCAGAATTCGCCCTGACCAACCGACCTGCTTTCTATATCGCACTAACCACCATGATCATCGGTATGCAACTGTTCTTAAGCGGCTTCGTTGCAGAAATGATTGTTCGCAACGCTCCGGAAAGAAACCACTACCAGATTGACGAAAAATCAGGTTGGTAGTCCATTACCGAGAGCTTCATCTCCCCCATTCACCCGCGTTTCAGTAACTTTGTTCCATTCAAAGCCCCCTGAAAAAGCAGCTATTTGCAAAAAGTAATCATCATCGGTCCGGCCTGGCCCCTGCGGGGTGGTCTCGCTTCCTTCAATGAGCGATTGGCCCGTGAATTCAAGCACCTGAATTTTGATACGGAGATCTTCACCTTCTCCCTGCAATACCCCGGCTTTCTTTTTCCCGGCACTACCCAATATTCTTCCGAACCTACCCCCAATGACCTCATCATTCATCGCTGCATCAATTCGATAAACCCACTCAACTGGATCAGCGTAGGAAGAATACTTCGGAAAATGGCCCCGGACCTGATTGTGGTTCGCTACTGGCTACCGTTCATGGGTCCTTGCCTCGGTACCCTCCTACGCATCGCTCGTGGCAATAAGAAGACACGCATCGTGTGCATCGCCGACAACATCATCCCCCATGAGAAAAGGCCCGGTGATACTCCATTCACGCGCTATTTTGTACAATACATCGATGGGTTCATCACCATGAGTGATCGGGTGATGCAACAACTGCGAGATTTCTCTCAAAGACCGGCTGAGGTGGTCGTTCATCCGTTGTATGATCATTTCGGCGAGATTCTTCCCCAATCTACTGCCCGCGAACACCTCTCCCTGCCGGAAAAAGAAAAGATCATTCTGTTCTTCGGTTTCATTCGTCGGTATAAAGGACTAGACCTGCTGCTGGAAGCCATGGCCGACCAAAAGGTGCAGGCAGCCGGCATCAAACTGCTGATAGCAGGAGAATTTTATGAAGAGGCAGCTCCCTATCATGCCCTTATCGACCAACATCAATTGCAAAACACAGTTTATCTGCGTACCGAATTCATTCCGGATAGCGAAGTGAAATATTATTTGTCAGCGGCAGACTTTGTTATTCAACCTTATCGCCAAGCTACCCAAAGTGGTGTCACCCCCCTCGCCTATCATTTTGAAAAACCGATGTTGGTGACCAATGTGGGCGGATTACCGGATAGGGTCTTGCACGAGAAGACGGGACTCATCACTGAACCAACCGTTCCTGCTTTGGTTCAGGGAATACTGGATTTATATCAATGGGGCGAAGCGCATTTTATACCCTATATTCAAGAAGAAAAAAAACAATACAGCTGGGAAAAACTGGTACATGCTATCTTGCGTGTCAGTAAATGATCTCTATTCAAAAAATAAATTCATGGAAATAATATCTACCATTCAGGAACGCATCAAGGCATCCATCGCCGTCAAAGAACAAATCATCCATGAGGGAACCTTGTTGCCTGTTATAGAAAAAGTTGTACAGGTTATCACAGAGGCCTTCCAACAAGGCCATGCCGTTTATTTCTGTGGCAACGGCGGCAGTGCTGCCGATGCACAACACCTGGCAGCAGAATTCTCCGGACGGTTTTACAAAGACCGAAAGGCACTTCCATCTGAAGCCCTGCACTGCAATACTTCATATCTCACTGCCGTAGCCAATGACTATAGCTACGATGTGATTTATGCGCGACTGATTGAAGGCATCGCTAAAAAAGGGGATATACTCATCGGTCTCAGCACTTCGGGTAATTCAGCCAACATTTTAAAAGCATTCGAGAAAGCGGCTGAGTTGGGCGTAATTACCATTGGCATGACCGGGGCATCCGGAGGAAAAATGAAAGGGAATTGTAATTACCTGATCAATGTTCCTTCATCCGATACGCCGCGCATACAGGAAAGTCATATCCTGATCGGACATATTCTCTGCGAACTCACCGAGAAAAATATTTTCGGATGATGCCGGTGAAAGAAGCCATTATCCTTGCAGGCGGCCTGGGTACCAGACTGCGGGACGAAGTACCCGA
>JBIIRN010000045.1:0-11092 GCA_044341525.1 Sediminibacterium sp.
CATAATGGCACCGGTCAGGTTGGCTCCTTCCAGATTGGCTCTTTCCAATATGGCACCGGTCAGATCAGCTTCACAGAGACTGGCTTCAGCGAGATTGGCCTTCGTAAGATTGGCTTCACATAAATCGGCATCCGTTAAATCGGCAGCGAAAAGTCCGGCATCCACCAGTCTGGCTCCTAATAACAATGCACCCGATAAAATAGAGCCATCCAAATTGGATTTATCGAGGTTAGCACGGGTAAAATCGAGGTTATTGAGGTTAAGATCGGCTAAATTAACGCCGCGCAGATTGAGACCATGCTGAGCCACTGCAATCAGGTTGATAACGCCAGCTCTGGTAAAATCACTCATTTGATTGATAATTCAATTCGATGAAAAAAAACCTGCAGTTTAACAAATATACAAACTGGCAGATGAATTCAAAGGAATTGGATTTTAAACGGGCTATCAATATTTAATGCCATTGGTTTTCAGGCATTTACAAATATGACACTGTTGAGTAAACAGGTAGCATCTATATAACTGTACCCAAATATATTTTATTGTATTTGTTAAAATATTTCAGGTAAAATAGATTTCCACAAGACGGAGGAAATGGGGGCAGAAGCAATTAATCATTAATAAATCGTTGGAGGATCAGAAAGATAACAGCCTACTGCTTTACAACCGGTATACTCATCTGATACCTGCCGGCCATTACCGTAATTATATAGGTTCCGGATAACCAGGTGCCAACATCCAGGCGATGTTGGTGTTCCCCTGTCTGTCGAAATCCCTCATTTTTAATAGCAATGGTCTTACCCTGCATATCAGTTACCTGAATATTTACCCGTGTTGCCTGCTGCAAACGATAGGTAATGATGGCTTCGCGCTGCAAGGGATTGGGAAACACCTGGAGTCCCTTTATAATGGATACCAGTGGCGGTGTCGAAATAGAAGTAGCAAGTATCGTTGCAGAAAAAGTATTAGATACTGTACTCTCATTGTTCAGTCGATCGAGCGCCGTGACAACATAATAATATGTATTCCCGGGGGCTGCTTCATCCACATAGCGAAGTGTATCTACCGGGGAAATAAATCTGATCAAAGCCGGGTCTGCAATATTAACCGGTGTCTGCGTAGATCGATACACTACATACTGTCTTGCTTTATCCATTTCAACAGAGGTAACCGGTGGTGCTGCCCAGACTAGCGTTACAGTTGTTCCCATTACATTTCCATTCAACGCCGATGGTGCCTGTGGGGGCTCGTTATCTTTCCAGGACATCACGGGTAACAGTGAAGGCCGGGAAAAATAATTGTTGCGCAATGAATCCCTAACCCCGTTGGGATTGGCAATGATATTACCTGTTCTGAAAAAAACAGAACCACTGAAATTAGTCTGTGTTCGATTGAGTTGAATCTGTGAGGGTATTTGGGAAGGATTATTCCAATTCGGATCACTGTCTGCATTGATCTTATATGCTGCCATGCCACTATACAAGTGCCGTCTTCCACCCAATGCATTCCACCAGGGAACCAATACCGAATAATTAGCCGCGCTGAAACCTATGCTCCAGTAAAGCTGCGGCACCAGATAATCTATCCAGTCATTCTGCAACCATTTTCTGCTATCAGCATAAACGGCACTGAAACTTTGCAAGCCGGAAGTAGCCGAGCCGCCGGTTACAGAGCCGGCATTGCCCCAGATGCCAAAAGGAGAAACACCAAATTTAACCCAGGGCTTCACTGCTCGCACACTATCATAGGTTCGCTTGATAAGGGTATCGATATTGGCTCTTCGCCAATCGTTTCTGCCGGTGGTTGTATTGGGAAAACCTCTGTTGTATTGGGTGAAGGTTGCGTCGTCATTAAAAGGGGTTACGCCCGTTCCGGGGGGATAAGGATAGAAATAATCATCGTAATGAACTCCATCAATATCATACCGCCGTAAAACATCCATTACCACCCGCAAAATGTAGTTAGGAACTTCAGGTATACCGGGATCGAGTATGCGAAGTGTGCCTTGTGCCAGTAACCATTCGGGCCTTTGTCGGGCAATGTGGTTAGCAGAAAAATTATTGATGTTGTTGAAATTGGCTACCGCCCGGTAAGGATTAAACCAGGCATGTATTTCCATCCCTCTTTTTCTGCAGGCATCAATTACAAACTGTAGTGGGTCATATACCGGGTTGGGACCGGCTCCGAGATTAGCCGTGGAAAAAATATCAGCCCAGGGTTCAATGCTACTCACATAAGCGGCATCACATTGACTTCTTACCTGAAAGTAAACAGTATTGATTCCGGTTGCCTTTAATTGATCCAACAAGGAAATGATTTCTGTTTGTTGTTGAGCCGTAGTAAGTGATCGGGAAGAAGGCCAATCTAAATTGAGGTAAGTTGTTATCCATGCTCCTCTCACTTCTCTCTTCAATGGTTGTGCCCGGAGCGGAAAATATAGTAAAACCAGGAATGCCAGTAGTAGCCCAATTCGCATGAAATAATTTTACTTTGCAATATACATGAACTATAAATAACATATCTACTTCCATGCATTATAGAATAATTATACTCGCCATTGTTCTTTTACTTTCCTATCATAAGGTGCAAGCCCAGGAACAAACACCCTATACCAGAATCGCCAGAATAACGGTCGATTCCGGTCAACTCGACACATATCTGTCATTCCTGAAAGAGGGTATTGAGACAGCCGTAAAAAAAGAGCCGGGAGTACTCAGCATGCATGCAGTAGCTGGCAAGGCACATCCGCAGCGAATTACCATAATGGAAACCTATGCCAGCAAAACCGCCTATGATCAACACATACAAACTGCACATTTTCAGAAATACAAACAGGGAACGCTTTCAATGGTAAAGTCACTTGAGTTAACCGATGTAGTTCCCATCATTCACATCATCAAATAGAGTACAGCGTACCAATCCGCCATTAAATTTTAAAGTCATGCAGATCGCTCGTGTAAAAATATGTTGCATCAGCAGTTCAGAGGAAGCCGCCATGGCCATCCGCTACGGAGCAGCCGCATTAGGTTTGGTAGGTAAAATGCCCAGCGGTCCGGGAATTATTAGTGATGAGGAAATCTATTCCATTGCACAAACGATTCCACCTCCGATTGCTTCATTTTTGCTCACCAGCGAAACCACAGCAGAAGATATTATCACCCATCACCGGCGGGTTCATACCACTACTATTCAGTTAGTAGACGCTTTATCAGACCGTTCCTATGAACTTATCCGTGAAAAGTTACCCGCTGTCAAACTGGTTCAAGTCATTCATGTAATCGATGAACGCTCTGTAGAAGAAGCCATCGAAATAGCCGATTTTGTAGATGCTATCTTACTCGACAGTGGTAATCCGAATTTATCAGTAAAAGAATTGGGTGGTACCGGTAGAACCCACAACTGGCAACTAAGTCGTCAGATCAGAGCGCATATTACCAAACCGGTATTTTTAGCGGGCGGACTACACCCTCTTAATGTCAAAGAAGCCATTGAAGTGGTTCAACCCTTTGGTGTCGACCTTTGCAGTGGCGTAAGAACCCATGGGAAACTGGATGAAAAAAAGCTGGAAGCTTTTTTCAAGGCATTGGAATAACCTTATCGTCTATACAACTAGATGAAATTATTGCCCGCGTCTTTCGTCAAAATTTTCGCAAGTCTATTTCTGCAGCTATCCTTCCGAATGCACCCCATTGTGGTAATTGTACCATGTGCTGAAACACCTGCCGTGCTTTTTCCCTTTCGCCTTTGATAAGCAAAAAAGCCCCTAAACCATATGCATAAGACACCCCTTCCAATCCGGCTTCTTGCTGAAGAAAACTCATCGGATCATCGGGTACCTTGTTTTCAATATGCAATCGCAGGAGACGCAGGTACACTTCGTTTTCAATCAATCCTACACTGGTATCGATGGTTGCCAGAAAATCGGCCGCAGCTTTCCTTTTACCGGCCCTGATCAAAGCGAGGTGGTACCAGTTGGCAGTTGCTATATACATATCCGGGTTTTTTGAAAGTCTTAAGCAGGTTTGATAGCTTTCGACAGCTTTATCATAATCTCCCTTTAAGAAATGGGCCAATCCGAGATGATACCAGATATTAGTTTGGAGGGTACTGGTAGGAATATTTTTTTCGTTAGGCATACCATCGGGCTCTACCTCATCCGGTAAGCCGCTGGTTAATGCCGCTGCCTTCTCAAAGTCCTCTATGGCATTATCAAAACAACGCAGGGTAATGTATCTATGTCCGCGATGGCGATAAGGTGCTGCAGAATCAGGATATGCTTTTATTGCAGCGCTGAACTGATGGATGGCCTGTTCATACTGCCCCAAATAAGCCCGCCTTCTGCCCACCCATATCATTTCCTGTAATCCGCCGGGGTTCGCCTGAAAGGCTTTTTGTGCTTCTGCCAAATCTGCTTCCATACGAGCACGGGCAGCATTGCTCATGGGGGATGCAGGCGTTTCTTTACCCAAGTAACAAGGTTGAGCGATGGCACCTATTGTAAAGAAATAGAATAAAACAAAAACCGAGAATTTTCTGATTAACATAAGAGTGGTCTTGGTTCAACTGATACAATTTATCAACTTTTTATATCATTTGAAAATATAGTACCTTAGTAGTCTATTCCGCAGATCAAAGCAATCTGCGCCTCTCTTATCAATAGCTGGCACTTATTCAAAGTAGTTTTCCCGGTATCCGGCCATTCCGAGAGAGTCTTTGTTCACGAAATTGAATATATGGCTAAAAAGACAGTTGTCCCATCACTCATGGTGACCTCAGAAATTGGTACCCTGCGTCGCCTGCTGGTTCATAGTCCCGACAGCGGATTGGGAAAAGTGGTTCCCTCTAAAGCGCAGGATTGGTTATTCGAAGACATCGTTCACCTGGATACCATTCGAAAAGACGAATATGACTATTATACCAAGTTGTTACTCTATTTTCTAGACCCCTCGAAAATAAAAGGTAAATTAAAAGCCATTGACGCCCCTCAGGCAGGAAGAAAATTTTACATCCCGGGTCATCCGCAATTTCATAAAAGTGATAAAGTTGTAGAGTTGCAGTGGTTATTGGAAGAAATCCTGCAACAGGAACAAACACGAATGGAACTTATTGCTTCTGTAGGTGCATTGGAGGGCGTTGCTTACCAGGAACAACAAAAATTAAAACAACTCAAACCAGCCAAGCTCGCAAAATTATTCATCAGTGGAAGTTATGATGACAACCAGCTTTTATTTGCACCCATTCCGAATTTCATTTTTACCCGCGATATTGGCATTGTTATCAAAGACCATATTTTATTGAATAAGCCGGCAAAACAGGCGCGCAGTCGGGAAGCTTTGCTGGCGAAATATATTTTCTTCCACCACCCATTTTTTGAACCCTTTCGCGAAAACATACTTGAGTTACCTGAAAAACATCCGCACTTCCTGAATCCCAAAGAAGGAGGAGAAAGAAAAGTTACGCTGGAAGGTGGTGATGTGATGGTGGTAAGTAAAGATCATGTTCTCATTGGTATCAGCGAGCGAACAACCTGGGAAGCCGCCCATCAGGCAATATGCCTCTTGTTTGATAGAAAGATTGTCAAAAAAGTAACGGTGGTGAGAATACCTAAGAAAAGAGATTACATGCACATTGACACCATCTTTACACAGGTGAAGAAAAACGTTTGGGTGATGCTGGGAAGTTTCTCGAAAAAAGCTGTAAAAAAACTAAATGAAGATCCGATAGAGCTGGCGCTGGAAAACAGCACCAAGAAAGAAGACAAGATTGCTTTCATTCAGTTTCATTCCAAAAATCCGGAAAAGCCCGTATACTTCGAACACCTGGAAGCACTGCTGGAGGATATCAGTCAGAACGATCTGGGATGGAAAGGAAAACCGACTTTCATCTACAGCGGCAATAATGAGTTTCCGTTTGATGCCAGAGAACAATGGACAGACAGTTGTAATCTACTCGCGTTGAAAGAGGGGGTCGTATTGGGTTATGATCGCAACAATAAAACTACGGAGGCCTTCCAGCAAGCAGGATTTAAAATCATACACGTAGCAGACCTGCTTCAACAATTTGAATCAGGCCGACTCAGTCCGGCCCGTGTCAAAGACACCCTGATACTGATGCCATCGGCAGAACTCAGTCGGGCCAGAGGTGGCTTTCACTGTATGAGCATGCCATTGCTAAGAGAGGAGCCCAACAAATAAATTTTATTCGTTTTCAATTTTCCCCTGAAGCTCATGCAAAATACCTGTCACTTACTAATGATCCGTCCGGTTCGTTTTGGCTACAATGCTGAAACTGCTGTAAACAATGCCTTTCAGGTAGCTACTCCCAATCAGCAAAAAGTGCAGCAAGAAGCTATTGAAGAGTTCGATGGATTCGTAAAAAAACTGGAAGAAGCAGGAGTAGAGGTTACCGTGGTAGAAGATACCCCGGAACCCCACACACCCGACTCGCTGTTTCCCAACAACTGGATTTCATTTCACTCCAATGGCACCATCGTGCTTTATCCCATGTTTGCCCTCAATCGCCGGCTGGAAAGAAAACCTACTGTGCTGGAAGTGATCCATAAAAAGTTCAAAGTAACACATACAGAAGACATGAGCGAGTTCGAAAACCGGAGTCTCTTCCTGGAAGGAACCGGAAGTATGGTACTCGACAGAGAGCATCAGCTGGCTTATGCCTGCTTATCCCCCCGAACCCATCAGGAGGTATTGAATGATTTTTGCAATCGGTTAAATTATACACCGGTCGCATTCACGGCAACCGATGAAAATAATCAGCTTATCTATCATACCAATGTGATGATGTGTGTGGGTAGTCAATTTGTGGTGATTTGTCTCGAAAGCATCCGGGATATCCCAGAAAGAGAGAAAGTGATTCAGCAAATTACCGATTCGGGCAAGGCTATTATTCCGATCAGCTTAGAACAGATGAATCATTTTGCCGGCAATATGCTTCAGGTAGAATCTGTATCGGGTAAAAAGATACTGGTGATGTCAACACAGGCATATCAATCGCTAACTCCTGAACAGGTAGCTACACTGAGCAGTTTCAATCAGATTCTTCATTCCCCCCTTTACACAATAGAGAGCAATGGTGGGGGCAGCGCCCGCTGTATGATGGCGGAAGTTCACCTGCCGCTAAAACAATAAATAAACACGGCTCCAGGAAATCAATTATTGCGCTGAAACAAATTCAGCAAACCCTTGCAATGACAAGGGATTCCGAACTGCATCGGCATCTGCAGCTTTTGAGGGCTCAACTCCCATTAGAATTCTCTTAACCGGAATCTCCATTTTTTTTCCACTGATGGTATATGGAATATCGGATACAGCAAAAATCGCATCCGGCACGTGGCGGGGAGAACACTGCTTGCGCAGCTCCATTCGAATCTGCTGCTGCAGGTCATCCGTTAATTGACTTCCCTCCTGCATTTTTACAAACAAGGGCATATAGAATGTGCCATCCTTTTTCTCAATACAAACCACCAGACTATCATTGATAGAAGTAAAAGCATCTACTACTCTGTAAATTTCTGCGGTGCCTATTCTTACGCCATCCCGATTCAGGGTGGCATCCGATCTGCCATAAATTACTATTCCCTGATGTGAATTGATACTAATAAAATCACCGTGCCACCAATTACCGGGAATTTTTTCAAAATAACTGGCCCTGTATCGCCGGTCATTGGTATCATTCCAGAAAAACAGGGGCATGCTGGGCATGGGCTGTCGAATCACCATTTCTCCCACTTCCCCTGCTACCTCCTCTCCTTTCTCATTCACTGCAACTAAATCGCACCCTAATAATCTGCATTGAATCTCTCCGCGATATACCGGCAATAAAATACAACCGCCTACAAAGCCGCTGCAGATATCCGTTCCACCGCTGAAAGAAATCAACCAAACATTTTTATGGACTGACTGGTACACCCAGTCAAATGCCTCCGGTGTAAGAGGAGAGCCCGTTGACCCGATGGTGCGCAGAGAAGAGAGTTGCTGTTGAGATGGTGTGAGTCCGGAGCGCTGACACTGAATCAAATAAGCAGCCCCGACCCCAAAATGGTTAACGCCGGCAGATTCAGCCATATCCCATAATCTGCCCAACGAAGGATAAGCCGGAGACCCATCATATAAAACAAGGGTAGCGCCGGTTAATAAAGCGGCTACTGAAAAATTCCACATCATCCATCCGGTAGTAGAATACCAGAAAAATCGTTCTCCGGGTCGTACCTCCCAATGCAATTGTAATACTTTAATGTGCTCAATCAGATTCCCACCTACCCCATGCACCATGGCCTTAGGTTTACCCGTTGTGCCGGAGGAGTATAAAATCCAAAGAGGATGATCAAATGGCAACGGCTCAAAGAAAAGGGCGCCCCCATCAGATTCCATGATGGTTTGCCAAACAGTAACCTGATTGGGAACAGTTGATTTCCTGTTCACCAGCACTGTAGCCCGAACCGAAGGCAGTGCCGAGGGCAGTTCCGTCAATAAGTTTTGTTTGTCAATGAGTTTACCATTATAACTTACCTGATCAGTTACAAATAGTAAAACCGGCTCAATCTGTGAAAATCTGTCGAGAATGGAGCCGGTACCAAAGTCCGGAGAACAGCTACTCCATACAGCGCCGACTGATTGGGTAGCAAGGAAAGCAATAACAGCTTCGGGTGTATTGGAAAGAACGGCAGCAACCCGATCACCGGATTTCACTCCCTTAGATCGCATCCAGGCAGCCAGACTGGCCACTTGTTTTCGCAATTCCTCCCAGGAAATTTCACGCAATCTGGCATCGGATTCATCACTGTAAACGATGGCCGGATGTTGATCGGTTGCCCGTCGGAATATCATTTCCGCATAATTCAGGGTCACGCCCTCAAACCAACGTGCCCCGATAAAATCAGGGTGGGGCCTGGTAAATACAGGTTGATCAGCGGGAAAAGAAAACAGCTGATAAAACGATACGAGGGAGCGCCAGAAATCATCCGGATGTTCAATACTCCATTGGTACAATTGTTCGTAGCGCTCAAAATTCAACGAGTATTGTTGCTGAAGCCACAGCATATAACGGGTAATTTCAGCAGCTTTCTTTTCGGCTTCACTGGCTTCCCATAATATGGCTGGCGTAATGTCAGGCATGTACTATTATAAATTCCCCCGTAATTCCTGCTCACGTTCCAGTGCCTCAAACAGGGCTTTGAAATTTCCGGCACCAAAAGAGCGGGCTCCCTTGCGCTGAATGATTTCGTAAAACAAGGTGGGACGATCTTCTACGGGCTTGGTAAAGATCTGGAGTAAATAACCTTCCTCATCTCTGTCAACCAGGATGCCTAATTCCTGAAGCGGTGCCAGGTCTTCATCAATCGGTCCTATTCTACCCAGCAGGGTTTCATAATACGTTTCAGGAATATGTAAGAATTCTACCCCACGGCTTCGCAGAGCAGTTACTGTTTCAATAATATTATTGGTAGCGATGGCTACGTGCTGTACCCCCTCTCCATTATAAAAATCAAGGTATTCTTCTACCTGAGATTTTTTCTTTCCTTCGGCTGGTTCGTTGATAGGGAATTTGATATATCCGTTTCCATTACTCATCACCTTGCTCATCAGTGCAGAGTACTCAGTAGATATCTGTTTGTCATCAAACGTGAGGATATTTTTGAAACCCATTACATCTTCATAAAATTTTACCCATGTATTCATGCGGTTCCAGTCCACATTACCTACGCAGTGATCAACATGCAACAACCCGGTAGGAGCCGGCCGGTAATTGGTTTCCCAGGCCCTGAAACCGGGCATAAATATTCCTTTGTATTGATGTCGCTCGATAAAAAGATGTACGGTATCGCCATAAAGATGAATACCGCTCATCTTCAAAGTACCCTGATCATCCTGCAAAGTCAAGGGTTGCAGATAGGGCTTTGCACCCCTTGCTACGGTTTGCTCAAAGGAAAGTTGGGCATCTGCAACGGTCAGCGCAATCGCTTTCACACCATCGCCATGTATATGTACATGTTCAGCAATGGCAGTCGTGGGTCGCAGGGGTGTAGTAAGCACCATCGTCACCTTGTTCTGCCGCAATACATAAGAAACCTTGTCCTTCTCGCCCGTTTCAGGTCCGGCATAAGCAAGTTCCTGATAACCAAAAGCCGTTTTATAATAGTGGGCAGACTGCTTGGCGTTGCCTACATACAATTCGATAAAATCAGTTCCGAGCAGGGGTAAGAAATCGTTTTCTATATGGGTAGAATTCATGATACTATTTTTATTCGATATTAAACTGCCAGCTCTTGTGATAATTTTCATCTTCAATCTTAAGCGCCTCCTCCGTTATCATCAGGGGCCTGAAAGGATCGATCATCACTGCCAGCTCATCGGTTTTTTCTTTGCCAATAGATTTTTCTACACTGCCCGGATGAGGACCATGCGGAATGCCTCCCGGATGTAAAGTGATCTGTCCCTGCACAACCGTTTTGCGACTCATAAAATCACCATCTACATAATACAACACTTCATCACTGTCAACATTGCTATGGTTATAGGGAGCGGGAATTGCCTGCGGATGATAATCATATTTTCTTGGCACAAATGAACAAACCACAAAATTGTGCGCCTCAAAAGTCTGGTGCACCGGTGGTGGCTGGTGTACCCGGCCGGTAATGGGTTCAAAGTTATGAATAGAGAAAGCCCAGGGATAATGATAGCCGTCCCAACCGATGAAATCAAACGGATGGGTACCATAAGTATACGGATAAATTAATCCCTGCTTCTTAATGAGAATGCTGAACTCCCCTTCCTGATCAATGGTGGTGAGTTCCGACGGACGCTTAATGTCTCTCTCACAAAAAGGAGCATGCTCCATCAACTGGCCGTATTGGTTGAGGTAACGTTTGGGAAAACGAATCGGACTATAACTCTCAATGATAAATAGTCGGTTATTCTCATCATTGAACCTAATCTGATAGATGGTGCCACGGGGAACTACTACATAATCGCCATATTCAAAATTAATCTTACCGAATCCGGTGAGCAAAGTACCTGAACCTTTATGAATAAAGATGATTTCATCTGCCTGACTGTTTTTGTAAAAATAATCCGTC
>JBIIRN010000263.1:0-3049 GCA_044341525.1 Sediminibacterium sp.
GAAAATACCTCCTATTATGCAGGAAAGATTGTTAGATATCGGTAAGTGGTTATCTGTCAATGGGGAAGCTATCTATGGAACAGAAAGATGGAAGTATACCTGTCAGTGGAGTGAAGGAAATCGCGCGTATAAGTCCAAAAAAGGGGAAGATTTCATGCTCAAGTTGACGGTAGATCCGACACCCGGGTATGCAGTGAAGGAAGTATTTTATACCTATAAATCTGCTAACAAACAGCTCTTCGCATTATTGCCTCGCTATCCTTCCAATGGGAAGGTTATATTGAAAAATCTGGGTCCTACGGTGCCCCTGAAGCAGATCACCCTTCTTGCCACCGGAGTGCAATTGCCTGCAACCTTGCAGGGTGATGATGTGGTGATTCAGTTACCTCCCTTTGATCCGAATATATTTCAAACGGGTTCTGCCTATGTAATTAAAATCGATGGCTATGGCGCATACAGAAAGAAGCCGAGCATTGATGTGAGCTATCAGCCAGATTTGTCAGGCGCGCTGGTAACATTGCAAACTCCGGTCCCCGGTGTAGTATTGAATTATATGCTGGGTAACAATGGTCAGGTACAGACTTACAGCCAACCCTTTACAGTAAAAGGGGATGTTCAGATCAAGGCTTTTGCTAAGGAAGAGCTTGGAATGCTACCTGCTGATACGGCGGAGGTTGCGGTGACCGGACTAACCCTTTTCAAAGCGATGAAGGCACCTGCCAATGTGCAGGCAGGACTTCGGTATCAGTATTATGAGGCGGATGAGATGAGCATGTCAGTATTGGCAGCTCAAAATCCTGTATCGAGTGGTATTGCGCCGACTCCAACGATTCAGCTAAAAAAACGAAAAGATAAATTCGGGTTAGTTTTTGAAGGATGGATCAAGGTGGAAAAAACCGGTGGCTTCCAATTTTTCACTACCAGTGACGATGGAAGTATATTGTTGATTGATGACAAGGAAGTGGTGAATAATGATGGCAACCATGGTGCTGAAGAGCGTTCAGGCAGGTGTATTCTGGAAAAGGGATTTCATCGTTTTCGGTTACAGTACTTTGACAGTGGTGGGGGAAATGAATTGAAGGTCAGCTATCAGCCCTTTGGTGAAAATAAACGCGCGCTTGATGCAGGCGTATTGTTTCATACTGCAGGAAATAAGTGAGGTGATGGCTATGGTGTGTTAGGGGAAGGATTTATTTCCCTGAAAACACGGGCTTCCTTTTCTCCAAAAAGGCAGTAACGCCCTCAAATCTGTCTTGTGTATCAAAGCAGGCACCAAAGGTGTTGACTTCTACTTCATAGCCGTTTTGTGATTCATCAAAAACCGCATTGGCACAGGTAATACAACCCGCAATGGCTGCAGGGGCTTTTGCTTGTATGATTCCCAACAGGGCAGTTGCTTTTGCGAGTAATTCTTCCTGGGGTACTACATAGTTGACGAGTCCGTACTGCAGGGCCGTAGCTGCATCAATGGTTTGACCGGTCATCAACAATTCCATGGCCCTTCCTTTACCAATTAACTGAACCAGTCTTTGTGTTCCTCCATATCCGGGAAGGATTCCCAGGTTCACTTCCGGTTGACCAAAAAGTGCATTGGGAGAAGCAATCCGGAAATGACAACTCATCGCCAGTTCACATCCTCCACCCAAGGCAAATCCATTCACACAAGCAACAATGGGTTTGGGAGATCGCTCAATACGAAAGAAGAGGTCTTGACCGCGCTTGGCCATTTGCCTGCTTTGCTCCACACTCATTTGATTGAATTCACTGATGTCTGCACCTGCAACAAATGCCTTGGGGCCTGCACCGGTAATAATAACAGTGCGGATGTCAGGATTGGTATAGATGTTATCCAGTTCCGCATCGAGCGCCTTTAATACATCCTGGTTAAGGGCATTTAATTTGTCGGGGCGGTTGAGGGTGATGGTGTAGATGCCATCATTCAGTTGAGTGAGCAAAACAGGATTCATTTCTTTAGGGGGTTTCTGAATAGTGATGGTTGTATTTCCGGCAGATATTTACCGGTTAAAAATTACGATGGGTCTTTACCCATTCTTTAATATAATTGGCTACTTCAGCAGTCGGTGTTCCGGGAGCAAATAATTCACCAACGCCCATTTCACGAAGTTTTTTCTGGTCCTCCTCCGGAATGATTCCGCCTCCGGTAAGTAAGACATCATTCATCCCTTTTTCTTTCATCAGTGCCATTACTTTGGGAAATACGGTCATGTGTGCTCCACTCAAAATGCTGATGCCAATGGCATCTACATCCTCCTGGAGAGCCGCATTGACTACCATATCGGCCGTTTGACGCAAGCCGGTATAAATCACCTCCATGCCGGCATCGCGCAAGGAGGCAGCAATGATCTTAGCTCCCCGATCGTGACCGTCGAGTCCAACCTTGGCTATGAGCACCCGGACAGGTCTGTTCATTGTTGGCAGATTGATTAAAAACTGGCGGTAAAGTTAGTAAAAATGTGCGTAGGTTTACGGGTAACTGGAATACCTCAACGTTATGCAATACAGAAAATTCGGGAATACAGATTTATTGGTCAGTGAAGTTGGTTTTGGTTGCTGGGCCATCGGCGGAGCTGCATCGGTTGGGTCAATTGCCATTGGCTGGGGTGAAACAGATGACAAAGTATCTGAAGCCGCCCTGCTAACTGCACGCGATGCCGGTATCAATTTTTTCGACACAGCAGATTTTTATGGTTTAGGACATGCAGAAACATTGTTGGGCCATACTTTCGGTAACAGTGATCGGGTGTATATCGCATCTAAAGTGGGACAAAAATCTGTGAACAATGAACGCATTGAAATTGATTATTCGAAGCAATATATCATCGATGCTTGTGAAGAAAGTTTGAGAAGACTAAAAAGAGATACTATTGACTTTCATCAATTGCATGTGGCTCGTTTAGCTCACTTGCAACAGGGTGAATGTATAGAAGCCATGCAGTTGCTGCAACAACAAGGGAAGATCCGCTATTGGGGCATTTCATTGATAACCTTTGATCCATTTCCGGAAGCTGATTTCATGTTCGAACATTCC
>JBIIRN010000264.1:0-3031 GCA_044341525.1 Sediminibacterium sp.
TACCAGTTCACATAACGGTCACGCCCATCCGGATTGATGCAGGGGTCCATAATAATCACGGTATTTTTCAACCAGTTATTGACCTGTTGGTTATTGGGATCTGCCAGGGTATGAAGGGTGAGCAGGGAGGCCTCTGTCGAGGAAGACTCATTACCATGAACATTATAACTCAGCCAGACAATTACCGGAAGACCCTTGATACCATTAGCCCCATTGACAAGCGCCAGGTTATTTGTTCGAATGGTTTCCAGACGCTGCAGGTTCTCCGGGGTACCTATGAAAGCCAGCATTAATGGTCTGCCCTCACGGGTAGTACCATACTGCATTAATTTGACGCGATTGGGTTGTTGTTCGGCAACCAGTTTGTAATAATCTACAACCTGGTGATGACGGGTAAAACGAGTCCCTACCTGGTAGCCCAAAAAAGCTTCCGGAGAAGTAAGGGTTTGTGCAAACAATATTTGACTCAAAAGTGATAAAACAATCAGCAGGGAAGAACGCTTCATATATAAATTTAATAGTTGAAAAATTAATAAAGTGAGAGAAATCGCCTGACAGTTAACGGGTGAAAGTAAGCAAGATTTTAATGCGGAAAAACGGATTTTATACCAATTTAATCACACTGTTCATCAGGGAATTAAACCATTCAAAAAATCGTTTAATTTTCACCCATGAGAAAGTTATCCCTTTTTTTATCCCTCTTGTTACTGGTGCACCAGACACAGGCGCAGAAGTCCGGTTCCTGGGTGGGTCCCGGCAAAGCAGTAGACCCCTATCGTTATTCCATTGTAAAATCTGCTGTTTTTAATCAGGCGGCTGTGGCATCAGCGCATCCCCTGGCCAGTCAGGTCGGTGCGGTAGTAATGAAAAATGGGGGGAATGCTTTTGACGCAGCCATTGCAGTTCAATTAGCATTGGCAGTGGTTTATCCCGGTGCCGGAAATATTGGCGGAGGAGGTTTCCTGCTTGCCCGAAAATCAAATCGGGAATTAGTAGGCATCGATTATCGGGAGGCGGCACCCGCCAAAGCACATCGGGATATGTATTTGGACAAAAACGGACAGGTACAATTGAATCTATCGCAGTTTGGTCACCTGGCATCGGGTATACCCGGTACGGTGGCCGGACTATTTGCGACGATGGAACATGCCAAACTTCCTTTTCGGGTATTGGTACAGCCGGCTATTGATCTGGCAGAACACGGATTTGTAATAACGGAAAAAGAAGCGGGAGGGCTAAATGGAATCAGGGAGTCTCTCTTGAAAAACAACACCAGACCTACTGCATTCGTAAAGCAGGAAAAATGGAAAGCCGGAGATACCCTGGTTCAGAAGGAACTGGCTGCCACGTTGCGCCGCATGCAGAAAGACGGTGCTGCCGGATTTTATGAAGGCGAGACAGCACGGCTTTTGGTAGAAGAAATGAAGCGGGGCGGAGGCATCATCACAATGGAAGACATGAGTAATTATACCGCCAAATTGAGGAAGCCCATTGAATTCAACTACCGGAATCACCAGGTTATAAGTTTTGCTCCACCGAGCAGCGGGGGTATTCTGATCGGACAAATGCTGAAGATGATTGAAAAATTTCCGGTGGGTGAGATGGGATTTCAGACACCCAAAAGTGTTCAGTTAATGATAGAGGCAGAAAGAAGAGCATACGCAGACCGGGCAGAGTACATGGGCGACCCTGATTTTTTTCCGGTACCCGTAAAAACGCTGCTAAGTGAGGCTTATTTGACCGGACGGATGAGTGATTATGTAGCAGATAAGGCAGGGAGCAGCAGTAGCGTAAAAGCCGGACAAATCAAGGAAAGTGAGCAAACCACCCACTTGAGTGTGATGGACAAGGAAGGAAATATGGTAGCGGTTACCACCACATTAAATGGAGGATATGGAAGCAGAACAGTGGTAGGAGGTGCCGGATTTTTAATGAATAATGAAATGGACGATTTCAGTGCCAAGCCCGGGGTGCCCAATATGTATGGTGCGGTAGGCGGTGAAGCAAATGCCATTATGCCAGGAAAGAGAATGCTGAGTTCAATGACTCCTACTTTGTTATTAAAAAATAACCGACCCTACCTGGTAGTGGGAACGCCGGGTGGAACCACCATCCCCACTTCTGTTTTTCAGGCAATCGTCAACATTGTAGATTTTGGCATGAGTGCGGAAGAGGCCATTAACCGGCCGAAATTCCACCACCAATGGTTACCGGATGAAGTTACGGTTGAAAGAGATTTCGATGCCAATACAAAGAAGCAGCTGCAGCAGATGGGTTACAAAATAACTGAACGGGCAGCTATTGGAAGAACAGAAGCCATTTTGATTAATAAGCAAGGAAAAAGAGAAACCGCAGCTGATAAGCGGGGGGATGATTCGGTGGCCGGATTTTAATTTATACCCTCCTATCTGCCTTTCGGTTGATGGTTATTAATACGGAAGAGAAAATGCAGCTTCGGGAACATACGCATTGTTACTTACAGATATTTTTTTGAAATTTCTATACAATTCTTGCCATGAAACATTTGTATACACTCGTTTTCCTGACATGCACACTTTACTGCTCTGCCCAAAGTCGTTCAGAAAAGGTGACTCACCTAATAGATTCCCTGCATGCAGCGGGTAAATTCAATGGTACCCTACTTATTGCTGAACAGGGAAAAGTAATGTATCAAAAATCAATTGGTTTGGCCAATGAAACTACGGGAGCCCCATTGAATGAAAATTCACTTTTCGAACTGGCTTCCGTTTCCAAGCAGTTTACTGCCATGGGTATTGTGATGCTGAAGCAAAAAGGGAAGCTAAATTATGACGACCCATTGGCAAAATTTATTCCGGAGTTATCATTTTATAAAGGAGTTACCATCAGAAATATGCTCCAACATACCAGTGGATTGCCTGATTATGAAAGTTTTCTGGATTCGCTGTTTGACAGAAAAAAAATTGCTACTAATCAGGATATCATAGATACTTTCAAAAAGTATAAGCCTGCTTCACATTTTGAGCCGGGTGCAAAATGGGAGTACAGCAAT
>JBIIRN010000265.1:0-3022 GCA_044341525.1 Sediminibacterium sp.
CAGTTGGCTTTCACGCAACCGGGTAAAGGGGGAGGCAGTATGTTACTTGACGGTTTCGCGTCTCCCTGTCCCGATTGTTGTTAATTGTTTGACTTGCCGTGTGTTATTGTGAAAATAATCTTTTTGTTTTCCTTAACAATTGAGGAAAGTGTGTTTGTGTATTAGACTATTTAATGAAATACATAAGCAAAGCTTATTCAAGATCATTTTGATGCTCCTTTTTTCACTGTGTGGGTGCGTGCGAACAAATAGTTGAGGAGGTATTTTTATTCCGGAAGGGGCAAAAAAACCGGAAGAACTGAACCCAATCAGTTTTCCGGTAGTTGCTGTAGGGGGAGGGATCGAACCTCCACGAGGTGGTTAGCTATAGCGCAAAGTTCAGTGGTCGACCCTGGTCGCCTTTGTATTGCTACACAGGCGGCTCTACACTACGTTTATCCCATTCTCCTCACCCCCGAGACAAGAGGGCATGTCTGCCAAAAATTTCATCACCCCACAGTATCGTCAACTAATAACCGGTACTTGTTACCAATCATTGACTATACAATATTATAGTAATTTGCCGATAACTTGGTAAATATTCAAATAAAATTATTAAAATATAGAAAATATTCAATAATATTGTTATTATTTTAGAATAATTATAAAAACAGACTATAAAATGAGCGCCAAATTAAATCTCGACAAACTCGATCTGCAAATCATCCAGGCCATGATGGAAGATGCAGAGATATCGTACGCCGACCTGGGCAAGAAACTTTTTGTTTCCGGCGGCACCATCCACGTACGTATCAAAAAACTCGAAGAACAAAAAGTAGTGAAAGGTAAAAAATTATCGGTAGACCTCAAACTACTGGGCTACGATGTTATTGCCTTCATCGGCATCTACCTGGAGAAATCCTCCCTCTACGATTCCGTCGCCCGCGAGTTGAGAAAAATACCCCAAATCGTTCGTCTCAATTATACCACCGGTAATTATAGCATGTTTGCTGAAATTGTTTGCAAAGACATCCTTCAGCTTCGCTATGTATTACATGATGAATTACAAAAAATAAAAGGCATTGAAAGAACAGAAACCTTTATATCACTGGAAGAGAGCTTCTCCCGTCACATCGAAGTCACCCACAACGCCTGATATTTCGTAACTTACCTTTATACCCTCAGCTATGCTTCACCTCAACCGCATCTTGCCGATTTTATTTGATAACCGGAAATTCATCTTTCTTTTTACCCTATCCATTCTGGCACTCACTGCTATCTTACTCTATTATACCCCCCGTGAATATAAATCCGTTATCACCCTTACCCCCGTCAATTCTGTATTGGCAGATCCTACACTTCATAACCCCCAGTCGAAAGATAATCTTTACTCTCTCTTTGGCTCCGGTGATGATATTGAACGAATGGAGGCCTCCGCAGAATGGAAAAATATCTATGCCGAACTCGTGCATGAATTTCAACTCGATACTGTTTTTCATACCGCCACCACTTTGAAATTCACCGATTCCGCCGATCTTGCTGATGACTCCGCCAGAAGATACCACGAAGCAGAAGAAATTCTATTGAAGAAATTATTTGCCCGCACTACTGATAAAGGACAATTACAGTTGATTGCCTGGACAATTTCTCCGGACATGTCTGAACAATTGGTGACCGCCTTTGCCAGTAAAATCAATGCTCAGATTCGCGCCGCCTGGTTGAATTATTTTAACCAGACTATTCATTCCTGGCGACATTCGCTGGATAGCTTAGAGGCAGCTTATATTCAATTAGACGCCCGCTCGCTTACCGAAAAAAACGGCAACGGCACGCTGCGTGAGATGGAAAAAGAGTCTTTGAAAAGTCTGATACTAACCAACCGAACCAATATAGGTAACTGGGAGCAAGCCAAGGTAGCTTTGCCTCCTTCCTTTTTTGTATTCGATCCCGCCCGTGCTGATAGGCACGATTATCGTCCGAATGGATGGTGGGTTCTTCTCGGCAGTTTCTTTGCTGCCATCCTGTTTGGTAGTTTAGTGGTACTGATCTCCCAAAGGCATAAACTCTCCTGAGATGACTATGCCGGCAATCGTGAACAAACGGGTCACAACTTATTTATTTTTCTGCCTCCTGTTTGCTATCTGCTGGTCGGTTGCGATCTTTAACCACGATTATAAATGGATAGGTATACCCTTCCTCGCACTGCTCATTCGGTTGATTCTTCCACAATTCTTCCAACCAACTATTCGTCTGTTTTGGCTGCTCTGCATAGCGATTCCCTTTTCTACCGAATTGTCAATCACCCCGGCACTAGGAATCGATTTTCCCGATGAAGCATTGATGATGGTCCTAACCATCGGCATAGGAATCTATCTATTGCTTCGGCCTATATCCTTGCCCTCCATTTTACTCAATTCAAACCTGGTTACTATTTTACTCATGGGGTGGTTATGGACTGCCATCACTTGTGTTTATTCTACCGAACCCCTGCTCTCAGCTAAATTTCTGCTGGCAAAAACCTGGTTCATCCTTCCATTTGTATTGGCCCCCCTGTTATTCATTCAAACCCGTCAGCACTGGCATACCTGGGCCGCCTGCTGGTTAATCCCTATGGCACTGCTGGTAATACAAGTCATCATCCGACATGGACTCTATGGGTTCACCTTCTTCCATATCCGAAAAGCGATGTCTCCGTTTTTCCGCAACCATGCTAACTATGCCGCCCTTCTTTCCCTGCTGTTGCCGGTTGCCCTGCTCTGCTATTATCATACGCCGCGTTCCTCCCGCCGGAAAAAGTGGATCTTACTCGGAATAGTAGCAGGATTCGTCGCTTGGATACTTGCCTATTCCCGAGGCGCCTGGGTCGCATTGCCTGCCGGTGCCATCATGATAGGAGTGATGCGAAAAAAATGGGTAGCCCCTTTACTAATAACCGGCTCTGTGATTATTTTAATCAGTACCGCTTGGCTGATTACCGAAAAAAGATATCTCCGTTTCGCCCCCAATCATGATCAAACTTATTTTCATACCCAGTTCCGGCAAC
>JBIIRN010000266.1:0-3005 GCA_044341525.1 Sediminibacterium sp.
GCTTACGAATACAGCCGCTCATATTTTTCCGCCGGTATTTGTAAAGGTCTGGGGCAGTATGGATGGGAAGAGCTGGCGCATGTTGCAGACATTCACGCCGGAAAGAGCGACGTCGACCACATCGTCCGGTGCCAATTTGCTGAAGATTTCTTTCGCACCTGTTAAGGTTCGACGGGTGAAGATGCAGGTACATCCTTTGCCGGCATTACCTGCCTGGCATGTAAGCAAAGGGTTACCCGCGTGGTTTTTTGTGAGTGAGGTGATTTGTAATTAGAGGCGATGGTTGAATATTTTCGATATGAGAAAAGCAGTTTTTCCGGCGTAAATAAGACGGCAGGTATGATATGTAATAATTCATTCGTTAACTAGTTCATTTCTTTTGCTAAGTAGGTATCTTTGCAATCATCCTTTAACTAAAATGATATGATACCAGCAAAATCCTTTGCGGCCCATAGTAAGGCAGCTCTTTTATCACCTTATTCCTTCGACCGCCGGGACTTACGCCCCGACGATGTTCATATCAAGATTCATTATTGCGGGGTATGCCACAGCGATTTGCATCAGGTAAGAGATGAATGGGGCGGAGCCAGATATCCCATGGTACCCGGACATGAGATTGTTGGTGAAGTCGTAGCGGTTGGATCCGCAGTGAAAAATTTCACTCCGGGTAATAAAGTGGGCGTTGGTGTAATGGTTGATTCTTGTTGCCATTGTTCCAGTTGCAACCGCCAGATGGAGCAATATTGTGATGAAGGCATGACGGGCACTTATAACAGCAATGAACGCGATGGATCCGGCATTACCCAGGGAGGATATTCTTCTGATATAGTAGTGAAAGATAGATTTGTGGTCAATATCTCAGATAAGTTAGACCCGGCTGCTGTTGCTCCCCTGCTTTGTGCGGGCATCACCACTTATTCTCCTCTTCGCTTTGCCGGTGTGACGGCAGGTATGCGGGTAGGGGTGGTTGGTTTAGGCGGATTAGGACATATGGGTGTCAAGTTTGCAGCGTCCTTTGGCGCTGAGGTAACTGTCATCAGCACCTCCCCTGCGAAGGAAGCAGATGCACGTCGCCTGGGGGCGCATCACTTTTTATTAAGTACGAACAAAGAGCAAATGAAAAAGCATGCCGGCTATTTTGATGTGATGCTGGATACCATTTCAGCCAATCACGATTATACCGATTTCATTCGGATGCTTACGCTGGAAGGAAAGTTGTTGGTAGTTGGTTTACCAATCGAGACACCCCGCATCGCCCCCGGTGCTTTGATTTCTAAGCGGAGAAGTATTATCGGTTCCATGATTGGGGGAATGAAGGAGACACAGGAAATGCTGGATTACTGTGCTGAAAAAGGCATTGTCGCAGATGTAGAGGTGATACCGATTCAGTATATAAATGATGCGTATGAAAGAATGTTGCGATCTGATGTAAAGTATCGATTTGTGATTGACCTGGCTTCTTTATAAGAATCTTATCATCGAGTAAATAAAACGGTCCGCCTTTGGCGGACCGTTTTATATTTCAAAAAGGAAGGAAATTGATTAATAGACTACCTTATTAGACATGAAATTTCCAAACGGATCAAAGGTAATTGCATATCGGGTATTATTGGCATTGATCAATACCAGGTTACCCAGCATGTTTCCATTCGAATGAACTACATCTGCCTTATTGAATACATAATTCGGGAAGGTATAAGATAAGTAGTTAAGAACAGAGGAAGACAATCCTGATTTTGCAATATCATCCATTTCGCAATTAACTGCGGGTAATCCGAAATGATTTTCAAATTGATTGTTACTGCCGAACAAGGTGGCATAGGCCCCGTTATTTTTTGAAATCACGATATAGGATTCTTCTTTGGTTTTAAACGCTTTCAATAAAGTATTATCGAAATAATAGTTACTGAGGTGGGTTTTAATTTCATCAGGAAGATTGGTTAGGTCAATAACATCTCTGCCGGCCCCATCTCGGTCATCAAAAATTCCGCCCGGATGCCAGCCTTCTCCATCGATGTCTTGCCATTCTCTTTGCTCCATGACCTTGTTGAAAACACCATCTCCGCCAAATTCCAGGGCGACCGGTCTGTTATGGAAGCGAATGATGGAGATATAACCATACATATTCCCTTCCTGATCAAATACAGTGTAGGCCATAAGGGGTTGATGATTTTCATAGACTTCTGTTAGGTAATCCTGACTAATCATCGGTAAAGCGCTCAGGGGTATCGATTCACGTAAAAGTTCTCGGTCGTAGTCATTTACTACATAGACTGAGTCGGTGGAAGCGTTGAGGGCAACGGGGATGGCTGTGAAAGCCGGTACCCTGGTGGAAGTATTTCCCACGATGGGTCCTGTGATGTTTCCTGTGAATTCTTTCTGACAGGAACTGAGTACGAACCATGATGTCATCAGGGCCATACTGAAGTGAACTAGATTTTTGATTGGGTTTTTCATGATTTGGATTTTTATGATGAAGAAATTGGAAACGATCATAAAGCGCTAACTATCAACTGTGCTAAAACTAAAAAGCTGCTAGAGAATTCAATAATGAATGAACAGACACGATAATAGTAAGCCAATTAATGGATGATGGATTTTAGGATATTTTTTCGGCAATCTCACCGACATTCATAAGATACCCCACAAGATTCCTGTGTTATCAAAAAAATGTTAAAAGCAACTATGCATTAAACCATTGGGCAGAAACGAAATGATTCGTATAGAAATGAGTGAAATCGCAGGTGTCAGCGGTTAAAATCTTGCATTAGTCAGAGGGGGAGGATGAAATAAAAAACGGCCCGCCATGGCGAGCCGTTTTCTTCACCCCAATCAACAAACATCAATGGATAACTTTCTTTGCCACGAAGTTGCCATTGGCATCAAAGGCGACTGCATAACGGGTGTTATTGGCATTGATCAAAACTAAATAGCCCAAAACTGTGCCATTGGATTTGAATGCATCTGCTTTTTTGAATACATAGTTGGGAAAGGTAGCGGAAAGG
>JBIIRN010000046.1:0-10954 GCA_044341525.1 Sediminibacterium sp.
TCGAATAGCACAGGTGATAACAGCTGATGCCGGTCGTCTGGCACAATGGCCTATTTCAATTCCCCTCCATTTTAAATGGGTCACGCGTCAGCAAGCGGAAGAACTGCTGCGGGAACAGCGAACTTATTTATCCAAGCTCGAAAAGGCGATGCATTGGCGATTGACTTCGTATATTACCGATGCAAAGTGAATTATCTCCCATGCAAATAGATATCAATTGTGACCTGGGGGAAGGATTTCCGGAAGATGCCCGGTTAATGCCCTTCATCAGCAGTGCTAATATTGCCTGCGGCGCTCATGCGGGGAATGATGATCTGATGCGTGCTACCGCTGAATTGGCAATGCAACACCAAGTTCAAATTGGTGCCCACCCCGGATACCAAGACCGGAACAATTTCGGAAGAACAGAACAGTCTCTTTCAGCAGCTGCATTGTATGATTTAATTACTATGCAGGTTCACCGCATGAAGCAAATCGCCGATGACTTAGGTGGTATACTTCACCATGTGAAACCCCATGGCGCTTTATATAACTTGTCTGCACGATCCATGGAAACTGCTGCCACGATTGCCCGGGCAGTTTATGATATTGATCCGACATTGTATCTCTATGGTCTCAGTGGTTCCTGTTCTATCATGGCAGCCAAAGCGGTGGGACTGCCCACCCGGCAAGAAGTATTTGCAGACAGGAGGTATGATGATAACGGACAACTGCTTTCCCGCAAACATGCTGAGGCATTGATAACAAACCATGATATTGCCTGCCAACATGTACTGCAGATGATCAGGCAACAAACCATCAGTTCCTTGTCAGCAAAAATTATTCCGGTGGTAGCCGAGACAATCTGTATACATGGTGATACTGCGGGCGCTTCCGCTCTCGCAGCACATTTATTTTATTTTTTGAACGAACATGACATCCAACTCCTCAGGAAGTAAATTCAACTGGTTCAGCGGAGCAACCGTGGGCGCAGCTTTTCTGATGGCTAATTCTTCTATTGGCCCGGGATTTCTCACACAAACCACCGTTTTTACCCAGCAATTACTGAGTAGTTTTGGTTTTGTTATTCTGGTTTCCTTGTTACTCGATATCGGTGCACAATTAAATACCTGGCGCATCATCACCATGAGCGAAATGCGGGCGCAGGATTTATCCAACCGGTTATTGCCGGGCTGGGGCTATTGTATTTCTTTTTTGGTGGTGGCCGGCGGCTTCGCTTTTAATATCGCCAATATTGCAGGGTGCGGGCTCGGGTTGAATGTGTTAACAGGAATTGATTTTAAATATGGGGCAGCCATCAGTTGCCTCGCAGCTCTTTTGTTATTCTGGTACCGCGAAATTGGCCCCATGCTTGATCGCTTTACCCGCTTCGCGGGAATCGCAAAGATTTTATTGACTTTACTGATTGCGATGCTGGCTCATCCCCCCCTTCTACAGGCGGTACACCATAGTTTTGTTCCTACTACCATCAGCACTAAAGCCATCGTTACCATTGTGGGTGGAACAGTGGGAGGTTATATTACTTTCTCCGGTGCCCATCGGCTGATGGATGCAGGAATCAAAGGGAAGGAACACCTGCGGGAAACAGATCGGAGTGCGATGGCAGGTATCCTGATCTCTGCCCTTATGCGGTTTATTCTTTTTCTCGCGGTACTGGGAGCAGTACAGATGGGCTGTGTACCCGATAAAGACAATCCCGCTGCCAGTGTTTTCGGATTTGTGGCAGGTAACTGGGGATTGCGGATTTTCGGTATAGTATTATGGGCAGCTGCCCTTTCATCTGTTATCGGAGCTGCTTATACTTCGGTTTCCTTTATGAAAACATTTCACTCTTTTATCGAACGTCGTGAAAGAATTTTCATTTCGATTTTTATCATTTTGTCTACCCTCGTTTTTATTGCCGTTGGCAAACCCACGCAATTACTTTTGTTGGCAGGGATGATTAATGGACTGATTCTTCCGGTGGCGTTGGCTACTTTGCTTATCGCCGGTAGTCAACCTGCCCTTATGAATAATTACCGCCATCCCCGCTGGATGCAATGGGCCGGTTGGCTGGTTGTTTTTGTGATGGGTTGGATGGGATTCGGTGCTGTGCAGGAATGGTTAAATGGAACCCTCTTCCGATGATGCTTGCAATTCGGTGAATCCCTGGTTTACATCTACAGTTGCCAGTGGAATTTTTTTGATAAAAGCGGCCTGATCAGGTCTGTTATTTTCGAGGCTCCCCAGATAGTATTTATCATAATACTTTAACAAGATGCGAAAACAATTCGCCACATCATCTTCGAGCATATATTGAATAGCCATTTTAGTTTCGAGGCCGCCGAGTCTCTTTTGGATGCGCAGTATAGAAGGAATCATGAGTTCTTTTGAATGCTTACCATAATCCTTTAGTATTTGTTGTAACCGTTCCTCAAATGGGATATCTAAAAAATAGAGCGGGCTATTTCGCATTTGCTGAAAGAGTGGGGTTGGAATATTGACATTGCCAATTCGCTGGCTCTCATCCTCCAGCCAGATGGCAGCAGGTGTTTGTGGCAACTTGGAAAAGGATGCCAAATCTTTTGCCAGTAAGTTTTCGAACATTTCCTGAGAGGGTTGTACCGGCATTCCCAAATTTCCAAAAGCTGAGCCCCGGTGCGATGCTATACCTTCGAGGTCAATTGCAGGAATTCCTCTTTTTTGTAAATGTTGTATGAGCAATGTTTTGCCACTGCCGGTGCATCCCCCGACCATTTTAAAAGGAAAGGGGTGCGTGAAAATTTTCAACACCCAATTTCTGTAAGCTTTGTATCCTCCAATCAGGGTATAAATTTCAAAACCATAAAGATCCAGTAGCCAGGCGATGCCGGCACTTCGCATGCCACCCCTCCAGCAATGCACCAACAGGATCGGTCTTTGCTTATCAAGGTTATAATTTTTCTTCTTCTTTTGATGATGTTCTGCAACCAGACGTTCTGCCTCTTCCACCAGTATGACCATTTTAGGACCGAAATACTGGAGTCCGATTTTTATCGCTGTTTCTCTGCTTTGTTGTTTATAGGCAGTACCTACGACCTTTCTTTCCTCATCTGAAAACAGGGGGAAGGAATGAGCTCCGGGTATATGTGCCTGCTGGTATTCGGCAGGACTTCGTACATCCAGTACCGGATGCCGGTGCGATAATTCCAGGAAGTCGGCTATGTCTAACCTTTGAATGGCCATATTTACAAAAGTAAGCGGAGATTTTTGTAACTTAACGTTGTGAAACGTTTATTGGTCATCCGCCATGCCAAGACCCATCCGGCACAGGTAGGACAAAAAGATTTTGACAGAATGCTGAATGAAAGAGGTCAGCAGGATGCACCTAAAATGGCCCAGCGCTTAATTGACCGGGGTATCGAAATTGATGGATTTTATAGTAGTCCCGCTGCCCGTGCTTTTGCCACTGCCACATATTTTGCAGCTGCTTTCCGGGTGAAGCCTACCGCTATTCAAACTATTTCTTCTCTCTATCATCCCGATCCTGCAGATATTTTCAGGCAGGTAGGTCAGTTCAGCGACCAGGTAGAAACGGCAGCCATATTTTCACATAATCCCGGACTTACAGATTTCATTAATCTTCTTTGTGATATCCGGATCGATCACCTTCCCACTTGTGGCATTTTTGCGGTGGCTGCCGACATCAGGCAGTGGAAGGAATTTAAGAACGCTACCCGTTATTTTTTCTTTTTCGATCAGCCCAAAGAGGGTGGTGTTTTTTTATAATTGGTCAGAAATACCCCGAAGATGATAAAAGTTGCTGCCAGTATTCGCTGTGGGGTAAGTTGTTCTCCAAAAAACAGACAAGCAATCAGGGTTGCAAAGATGGGCTGGGTGTAAATATAACTTCCGGTAGCCGCAGCACCTAATTGTGAAATTCCATAGAGGTTGAACAGGTAAGCCAAAAAAGTAGTTCCGATAGTTACAAATAAAAGTGCTGCCCAGGCATTTACCGGCCAGGTATTGAACTGGGCGTTCAGCAAATCAGGTGTTCCCAGCGGAAGGATAATAATCGCACCGAGTAAAAATAACCAGCGCAAAATATCAGTACCCTGGTATTTACTCATGAGGGGTTTAATGAGAACAAGATAAAAGGAATAGGAAATGGCATTTATCAAAACCAGGATGTCGCCGGTGAGACTCTCCGGGGCATGGGTACCGCTTCCTTTCAGCAGAATAAGAATGCCTGCCCCGGTTAGTCCGAGCAGCAATCCCAATCCTTTGAGGAGGGTAAATTTTTCCCGCAACAGCCAGGCTGCGATACCCGTAATAAAAAGCGGGGTAGCCAGTGATAACAGCGAGCTATGTATAGGTGAGGTGAGTGAAACACCTTTGATGAAAAACAATTGATTAATGACAATGCCTGTTAGCGAGCAGAGTGCGAGCAGGGGAAGATCTTTTTTTTCCGGCCAGGCCCTTCCCCCGGTGAACCCAAAACCCAGACTGAAAAAAAGAATAGCCACGATAACACGGGCAGCATTCAGAGCAAAAGCCGGTAAATAATCAGGGGTGATGATTTTTACGATAGAATAACTGGCACCAAAAATCAGGTTCGCACTGATTACAGCCAGATGTGCTCGTAAATTTTGTTTCATTGCCGCAAAGCTACATCAGGATGTACCAAACTTTGAACGGCATTTAAACAAAGTGTTTTATTAAAAGTTGCCGGTTGAAGAAAGGAAAATTTAAATTCCTGGGCGGCTAATAGGGTGGCTCCTAATTCCAGTTTATTTTGTTTGACGCTAAAGGACCAGCCAAGTTCATGTAATCTTTTTGCCAGATAAATTTGTTCTGTTTGTCCGGGCGTAGGAATCAGGATGGCTTTTTTTCGCAGCTGTAATATTTCCATCACTGTGGTGTAGCCGCTCCGGCAGATGATCCATTCTGAACCCAGGATGGCTTTATGAAGTTGTTCACCTGACAGGTGATTCAGGCAGGTAATATGGTTGTCAGTAGCCGGCAGTTTGGTTTCCCCGGGTAACCCCCGAATGAAAAGTACCCGATCCCGGGTATTTTTAAATCCTTCCAGCAGTTTTTCTTCCAACAATGTTCTTTGAGGTTCCGGTCCGGACAATACAACACAATATTGATAGGTAATGGGAACTTCCTTGTATTCGAACCGACTCATGCAGCCGATATAGTGAACCGGGATTGCCGGCATTTTTTCAGGATGTGACAGGATACCGGCAACAGAGGGTGGTTCATAGGCATCGGGAACCCATACCTGTGAAAAGTGATTCAGCAGTCGATAGTGTATTTGCCGGATGAGATTTTGAAGAGGTCGCAGGGGCGTGATGATGGTGAGCTGATGGGTAATGATAACAGCAGGAATTCGTGGGTGATAAAGTCCATACCGGTTATCTGATATAACCAGATCGATAGCATGTTCTCTAACTTGTTGCTCCAGCCATTTTTTTTCGTTGCGGATGCTTTGCCGGATACCAGGAAGTTGAGCCAATAAAACGAAGGGTAGTTGCCAGGCTTTCCGGCTATACCTAATCCGGTAGCCCCTAAGAGGAAGCAGGGTCAGAGAGGGGAATTCGGCGGCGAGAAGACTGGCTTGTCTTCCTTCGCCGGCCAGTAAAACTTCGTGACCGGCTTCCAGCAGTGCCCTGATTAGTGGGATACAACGAGTAGCATGGCCCAGTCCCCAATCGAGGGGTGCCACCAGTATTTTTATATTTTGTCTAACGTTGTTCAAGGTGGAGAAAAGGTTTTTTCCGGGGGATTGCACTAAATTAGCGGAACTGTATGAAGACCCGTATCAACCAATACATCATTTTTTTGTTAGTAATATCGGTTTTGGCCGGTTCTTGCAGTATGCAAAGGAAAAGCCATGGAACAAATTTTTGTGGTTGTCCAAATTCAAAATGATTAAAGCGTATGGATACCGCTCGCCGTGAATTGGTTGTAATATCTCGTCCTTCTTTGACCAGCAAGGAAGATTATGAGCGGGAAGTACGCTTATTGCATCAACTCTTACAAAAAGCTGAAAGATGGGAGTGTTTCTGTGCCGTTCATGAGATCATCGACATCAATCGATATAAGATCATCCGTAAACCCTGGCAGATCCAACAAATTCTGCAGGAGAAACCCATCCGTCCCTTTGTATTCCTGATCAATAAAAACTAGCAACCGCTGCCTGTTATTGCAGCGGTGCATAGTCTTTGAACCATTTTACCGGTACACTCTCTACCAATCCCCGATAATTTTTCCAGGGACCATCAAAGAATCCATTGGACCGCTGTACCGCTTTATTTACTGCATCTGCTGCATCCTGCATCAGTCTTTTTTCCTGGGCTCCCGGTATGGCTTTTTTGCCAAGGATATTCATTCGGGCTTCAGTCAGCAGTGAATTCACGGTAGTTTGAGGTACATTCCCATATCCTTGTTTTTCCTGTGTTTTACCATTCAGCATTTCCCGTATCGATTTGATACTGTCTTGCATGGCTTTGGTTACTTTTTTCAGGGTATCTGTTTTTGCGGGCTCCATATCTTTATATCCTGCTTCTACTTTTTTTATGATTTCATCCGCTTCATTGAGACGGTCAGACAGATCTACCAGTTTAAGGGCAGATTTATCCAGCTCTTTGTTGGCTTCCCGGATGGCTTTTCGAACTGTAGGATCAGTTGGTGCGTTGGGATCATCCTGTATTGTAATCATACAGCTATCGGCTACTCCTTTCCCTAAAGCGATTACAACTTTGTAAGTTCCCGGATCTACCGGCAAGCCTCCCGGCTCGTCGTTCCCGCTTCTTCCGCCCATGCGTCCACCTCCTCTTCCCCCCATACCGGGTTGGCGGATGCCTTTTCCTTCCATGCCCCAGAAGAAGCGATTGAAACCGCTATCAGCCTTTGCTTTCAAGGTTCTTACGGGTTGCTGATTGGCATCATAGATTCTAATTTGTGCCGTGTCGGGTAGTTTATTTTTTCCGGTATCTCTGCCGGCTTTATTAACATAGAAGCTGATGGGGGCCCCTGTTCTTCTGTTCTCACCCTCATAGGTACCCCAGGTGCTGTATTCAATACCGGAAGCGTTTTTGATGTTCGCCTGATAGGCAGTGGGGGGCTGGAAAGCAGTCAAGGGACCGGCAGGTAATTGTCCTTTTCCTGCAGCTAATTTTCTCAGCGGGCGAATATCATCTAATATCCAGATGGCGCGACCAAAAGTAGCAATTACCAGATCGGCTTCTCGCTCTTGAATGTCGAGGTCATAAGTAGAAACAGCGGGGTATCCGTTTTTAAACTGCTGGAACTGATTGCCGTTGTCTAAGCTCACCCACAAGCCTTGTTCGGTTCCGACAAAGATCAGGTTGGGCTCTACCGGATCCTGGATCATACAAAGCACATATCCTGTCAGTTTCTTTTCATCTGCCAGGCGAGTCCATGTTTTACCAAAGTCGGTGGTGCGGAAGAGCAGAACGGCATGGTTACCTCTGCGATAATCATTTGCAACAACAAAGGCCTCGCCCGCTATGTGTTTGGAGGCCCTGATTTGAGGAATCCAGGCGCCGGCTGGTAGTCCCGCGATTTTATTCCGGAAGTTGGTCCATGTTTTGCCACCATCGGTAGTCAGCTGAATGTTACCATCATCGGTGCCTACCCAGATGACGTCTTTTTGAACGGGGGAAGGTGCGATGGTGAGGATGGTGCAATGATTTTCAGCTCCTGTGATGTCGACTGAAAGACCCCCATTATTACTTTGGTCGATTTTAGCGCTGTCGTTGGTGCTCAGGTCAGGGGATATAACCTGCCAGGAGGTTCCCCGATCGGTACTTATATTGAGAAATTGGCTACCATAATAAATGGTGCCTTTGTCAAAAGGATCCTGAGCGAAGGCTGCGTTCCAGTTGAAACGGTGGCGGGTGTTGAGATTGGGTCGGGGTGGACGGATGCTCCAATCCTCACCTGTCGCTAGATTGTATCTGCCTAAAGCACCGCCCTGACTCATAGAGTAAACCCAGTTGGGGTTAGCGGGATCTGCAGATACATCGAATCCATCTCCGCCACCTACCCCTTGCCAGTATGCATTTCTGATGCCGCTTCTGATCCATACATAAGATGGTCCGTGCCAGCTTCCGTTGTCTTGTAAGCCCCCCATCACGTTATATGGTATCTGGTTGTCGGTGTTGATGTGATAAAACTGACCCAGGGGTAATTTCTCATCAAATTGCCAGGTTTTACCGCGGTCGCGGGAAATCCCGATACCACCATCGTTTCCGTCAATGATGAGGGAGGGATTGGTGGGATGAATCCACCAGGCATGGTGATCGGGATGGATACCGCTGTAGGGGATGATTGTTTTGAAACTCTTTCCGCCATCCTCACTCATGCCAATCATTTGATTGATGTTGTAAAGACGGTTTTCATTTTGCGGATCCACCGCGATATCCTGAAAATAGAAGGCGCGGTTGGTAACGATAGACGGATCACTGTTTACCAGTTCCCATTTATTACCTCCGTCATCCGAGCGGTAAAGTCCGTTCTTGCTTGCTTCCACCAGCGCATAGATTCGGTTGGGATCATTTCTGCCGATGGCAATACCAATACGACCCAGGTCGCCTGCAGGAAGACCTTCCTCTTTGCCTAGTTTTTTGAAATTTTTTCCGCCGTCATAGGTGACATAAAGACCACTTCCACTTCCGCCTCCTTTCAGACTCCAGGGTGTACGGATGTGCTGATACATGTTCACCAGTAATTTTTGCGGGTTGGTAGGGTCCATGACCATATCGCCTACTCCACTGGTATCATTGGTATGAAGAATTAGTTTCCAGCTTTCACCTCCATCGGTAGTTTTATAAAGTCCGCGTTCGGGGTGTGCTGCAAAAGGATTGCCCATCACGCCCACATAAACAACATCGGGTTGTTGCGGGTCAATCAAAATGCGGTGGATGTTACGGGTTTTTTGAAGTCCCATGCATTTCCAGGTTTTCCCGCCGTCCAGACTTTTATAGATGCCCTCTCCCAGACTCACTGAATTACGCGGGTTTCCTTCACCGGTGCCTACCCAAACGATATTGGGATTGCTTTGTGTGATGGCAACTGCACCGATGTTTTGAATGGGTTGTTCATCGAAGATGGGTGACCAGCTTCCACCGCTGTTTTCTGTTTTCCAAACCCCACCGCTGGCAGTACCCAGGTAAATGATGTTCGGATTATTCCAAACGGCATCAATGGCAGTTACCCGTCCGCTCATGCCTGCGGGCCCAATGTTTCTGGGTTTCCAGTTGTTAAAGTGTTTTTTTAGATCAATGTTTTGTCCGATCAGTGCAAGGGGAATTAGAAAAAGCAGCGCAAAGCTCCATTTTTTGCTCATGACTAAAGATTTAGGAATTGAAATATCTAAATTAAATCCTTGATTACCAAAAATAAAAATGCCGGCAAACAGGTTGCCGGCAGGAGGAGGGGGGATTGAATCACCTACTGATTTTTTTTGTTGAATTCTGATTCTTTTTCTTTGGCTTTTTCGAAATCGAGGATTACGCCATTGATACAATAACGCAGGCCGGTGGGGGGTGGCCCATCTTCGAAAACATGCCCCAAGTGAGATTTGCATCTGCCGCACTGAACTTCGGTTCTGGTCATACCATGAGAATAATCGGGCAAGTAGATAATAGATGATTTGGTGACGGGCGCATAGAAACTTGGCCAGCCGCAGCCGCTGTCGAATTTAGTATCACTCACGAAAAGAGCGTTACCACAGGCGGCACAGTAGTAAGTACCTTTTTCTTTGTTGTGTTCCCAGACACTGGTATAGGGTCTTTCGGTTCCTTTCTGGCGGGCGATGTGGTATAGCTCGGGGGAGAGGTGCTTTTTCCACTCTTCCGGACTAAGGGAAACCTTGTTGGTATCTGTTCTGGAATAGACCGGATTACCTTTATTCGGTTCATTCATGGGAGGCTGATTTTTGTTAGGTTGGCTGCTGCAGGAGGATGCCAACAAGAGCAGGGCGGATAAAAATCGATAGTATAACATAGAATAATTACGTTTTATAACAACAAGAACTAATGAATGTTCATTTCTATGAATGACCTTGTTTTTTAATTTTTTCAATACAGCGGCTCTTCTGTGTGTGGATTTCTAAAGGGAAGAACTTATATTTGTTTTTAAGTTAATTGTAGCAGGGATATGTTCAATATTATTTTGTTCGGCCCTCCGGGAAGCGGAAAAGGTACCCAAAGTGCCCGACTTGTTGAGAAGTACGGGCTTATTCATCTGTCTACTGGTGATTTGCTGCGTTCTGAAATCAACCGCCAGACTCAATTGGGGATGGAGGCCAAAGCCATTATGGATCGCGGAGAATTGGTGCCGGATGCGGTAGTGGTAGGAATGATTGCTTCTGCAGTAGATAGCAATCCTGGAGTCGGCGGATTTCTTTTCGATGGGTTCCCCAGAACGGTAGCACAAAGTGAGGCGCTTGATCATTTATTGAAGGAGAAGGGAACTTCTATTGGGGTGGTGCTGGCGTTGGAAGTATCTGAGGAGGAACTGGTGAAACGACTCCTCAAGAGAGGTTTGACCAGTGGTCGGAGTGATGACAACAGCGAGGAAGTGGTGCGTGCCCGAATTGTGGAGTATCATAAGAAAACATCGGTGGTCGCGGGGTATTATCGCCAGTTCAATAAAGTAGTAGATGTCAAGGGGGAAGGGACGGTGGAAGAAATTTTTTCTCTGCTTTGCAGCGAAATCGACAAACGGTTGTCTTATTAGTGGGGTTTTGTTTCTCTACAACCAACAACCAACTGCATCCCGCCCATTTTTGGGCGGGATTCTTTTTTGTATCACACCCGTATATATTAATAAAATAATTATTTTATTATTTCTGCTTTACAGGTCGTCGTACTTATAGAGGGGATCAAGTTGACTGCCGGCATTTAATTCAAAAACGGGCTTGATTAATCCGTCATCTAAGCTGTACACCCAACCATGGATA
>JBIIRN010000267.1:0-3003 GCA_044341525.1 Sediminibacterium sp.
TCCGTGATGCCAATGATGAACTGGGTGAGAAAGTAAAGGTGCTCGATGCCGCCCGCAAACAGGTTGCTGTGAAAGAAGGGGTACTGGCTCACAAAAAAGGCGAACTCGAAAAGATCATCGTTGATACGGAAAAAGAAGAAGCTGAATTCAATCAACTGAGCAGTGAGGCAAGGGCTCATATTGACAGCCGTTTGCTGTACAGCTATGATCGGATTCGTACCAATTACCACAATGGCCTGGCAGTGGTTCCGGTGGAAAGAGATGCCTGCGGAGGTTGTTTCAACTCAATCCCTCCTCAGCGTCAAAGTGATATCCGCCTGCACAAAAAGATCATCGTGTGTGAAAACTGCGGAAGAATCTTAGTTGATTCAGAACTGAACGCCAACGTGGGCGTGAAGTAATGATCCGCAAAAACGAATTACATTTTACATGATTCAATAAAAGGGTTACCGAAAGGCAGCCCTTTTTTTATGAAGCGTTTATGCCAATACGCATACTGATTTTGGGGTTGGCTTTATTACTGGTGAGTGGCCTGGGTGCCCAGACCGTCTTTGAATTCAATAGTACCTGTCAACAGGCATACCAGGAAATTACCCGTTTAAAAGTTAACAGTGGAAGTAAACTGGTACAAAAAGCCAGACAACAGAATCCCAAAAATCTGATCCCTGAATTATTAGACAACTATATCGATTTCTACACGCTCTTTCTCAATGAAGATCCCGATGCCTTAAAGAAAGCCCGGGTAGATATGGAGAAGCGACTGGCCCGAATCAAGACCGGTCCCCGCTCCTCCCCTTTTTACCTTTATTGCCAGGGCATGATCTATTTACAAAGAGCAGCGGCGCTCATCAAGGCCGGAGAATTTTGGGAAGCTGCCTGGGATTGCAGAAGAAGTTATCTGCTTATCAAAGAGAATAAAAAAAGTTTTCCCACATTCACCCCCAATGATCTACCCTATGGAACCTTACAAGCTGTTACAGGAACCATCCCTAAAGGATATAGGTGGATTGCAGGCATATTAGGAATGCGAGGGTCTCTATCGGAAGGGGTGCAGACTGTTCGGTCATTTGTTCAAAGCGCTGATCCCTGGAGTAAAGTTTTCTTTAATGATGCTGCGTTTATTTATCCCTACTTACTCTTTTACCTGGAAAACAAAAAGGAGGAGGCACTTCTTTTCACTCGACAACAACAACTAGACCTGACTGGCAATCACCTGCATCTTTATATGGCAGCCAATCTGGCGATCAACCAGCAGCAGGCAGCACTGGCCGCAGCCCTGGTCAATAAAAGACAATTATCTTCCGATTACCTGAAAACTCCTGTATGGGATTTTCAACTTGGATTTGCCCAACTCTATCGGCTCAATACAATGGCAGCCCGACAACATTTTGAGGACTATTTGCAGTCATTCAAAGGAAAGTATTATGTGAAAGATGTTTATCAGAAACTCAGTTGGTGCTATTGGCTGGAGGATGACCTTAATAAGGCAGAGCAAATGAGGAAGTTAGTAATGAATCGCGGCGCTCTATTTTCTGATGCCGATAAAAAAGCAATGTCAGATGCAAAAACAGGAAAATGGCCCGATCGTTGGCTGCTAAAAGCCAGGTTATTGAGCGACGGAGGATTTCATTCAGAAGCCCTGGCATTATTGAACACAACCCCCTCAGAAGTTCTATCTAACCCTGCCAACGAACTGGAATACAACTACAGGTTGGCAAGAATTTACGATGCCCTAGGTAAACCCAATGAAGCCCTGACCTATTATGCCCATTCCATTCGCCTGGGCAAAGACAGACCCGAATATTTTGCAGCCCGTGCAGCCCTCCAGACGGCCCAGATTTACGAAAATCGGGGTAACAAAAAACTGGCATTGGATTATTACCGGCAATGCCTGAACATGAACCAGCAGGAATATAAGAATTCGCTGGATCAACGGGCCAAAGCCGGCATAGCCCGATGCACGGGTGAATAAACAACAGGTATTTTCCGCTCTGATTTGCTGAACCCGAAGCAGGAGATTAAATTGCAGCTCGCCACTGGCTTTTTATGCTCCATTTTCTACACATACAGAATTATGCGATCATCGATGATCTGTCGATTAGTTTCTCTACAAAACTGAATATCATTACCGGTGAAACAGGTGCGGGAAAAAGCATTTTAATGGGTGCCCTGGCACTGATTCTGGGAGAAAGATCAGACTCTTCTGTCTTGCTGAACAGAGAAAAAAAATGTTGCATTGAAGGAACATTCCTTTTACATAAGAAAGCCGGTATCCGCGAGTGGCTGCTTGCCAATGACCTGGAAGACGGTGAAGAATTATTGTTGAGAAGAGAAATTGCCACCAACGGTAAATCAAGGGCCTTCATCAATGATACTCCTGTCACCCTGCAACAGCTAAGGGAATTGGGAAGTCAGCTGGTAGATTTACACCGACAATTCGATACCCTCGAACTGGGCGAAACAGACTTCCAGCGAAGTGTGATTGATGCCCTGACCCGGCAACCTGAATTGTTACAACAATATCAATCTGACTGGCAAAACTGGCAAATACAAAAGAAACAACTCGATGAGCTTAGAATAATTTTACATAAAGCTGAGCAGGAAAGGGATTACAAACAATTTCTGCTCGATGAGCTAAGTTCCTTCGCCCCACAAGAGCAAGAACTGGAAAAACTCGATCAGGAACTTGCATTGCTGAATAATGCTGGTCAAATTTTACAGGTACTCAATCACCTGACTGAACTGCTGCGCGAATCTGATCAACCTATATTACCCCAGCTCAAACAAGGGAGTCAGGCCCTGCAAGGTTTTGCCGAAATGATTCCCTCTCTGAAAGTAACGGCAGAACGACTCCAGTCTGCCCAGATTGAACTCAATGATATTGCAGATGAATTAGACCAAATAAAAGAAGATTGTGAGGTCGATGAAAAAAGAGCAGAATGGATCAATGAACGATTGGCCGAGGGATATAAACTTTTAAAAAAGCATGGTCTAAAAGATACG
>JBIIRN010000268.1:0-2995 GCA_044341525.1 Sediminibacterium sp.
GATCATAGGTGAGTGTATCAATCTGATTGAATAGGTCTTCGATAAGTGGATTCCCTTTCCTGTTTTCTTGGGTGGCAATAATGGCATAGCCAACTACTTCATCATTTGCCAGTGCAATAACCGGGGCATATTTTTCATGCAACCGTTGCAGATAGTCAGGCGAGAACTCTGCTATCAGAAAACCTTGTGATGTTGCTTCATCGTTACTAATGTTCTTTTTCAAGTTGCGCCGTTGCAGGTCAAGAATACCCTGCAGGTCTTTTTCATTAGCGGCAGTAGTAATGATTATCATGGTTCAAAACTACTCTATTCAAGTTGATCCTCCCTAACACCTTATTGATTATTTGATTAACTTAGTTAGTCCTTCACCAGTACCCCGTGAACCGGATGTAATTGTGTTATGAAAAAAACGATTGCCCTGCTATTGTTTGCCGGTACCATGCTGGTGCTGCTATTACCTTCCTGTGGTGGATCATCCACTTCAGGTGAGCAGGTGCCGGATATCATCAGCTACAATTATGATGTGCGGCCAATTTTGTCGGACAAGTGTTTCAAATGTCATGGACCGGATGCCGGGAAGCGGGAAGCAGGATTAAGACTCGACCTCGCAGAAGAAGCCATGAAGCCCTTACAGGAACATCCCGAAAAACGTGCTATTGTTCCGGGTAAGCCCGACGCATCAGAACTTTATCATCGCATAACTACCAATGATACATCCTTGCTGATGCCGCAGGTAAGTAGTCATTTACCAAGACTGAGTACCGGAGAAGTCGCCATCATCAAAAAGTGGATTGAACAAGGAGCCCGGTATGAAAAGCATTGGGCCTTCCTTCCTCCACAAAAGCCCACCCTGCCTGCCGTTGGAAAGAAAGACTGGCCGGTGAATGAGATAGATTATTTTATTCTCGAAAAAATGGAACAGCAGGGACTTACTCCCAATGACCCTGCAGACAAAGAACGGCTGCTCAAAAGGTTGAGCATGGATTTGACGGGCTTGCTTCCTACCCCGGAAGAAACAGATGCTTTTTTGAAGGATGCTTCTCCGAATGCTTATGAAAAGCAAGTAGACCGGCTATTGGCCTTGCCTCAGTATGGTGAGAAAATGGCCATTGGCTGGCTGGATTTATCCAGATACGCCGACTCACACGGATTTCAGGATGATAGCTATCGGTCACAGTGGCCCTGGCGGGACTGGGTAATTCATGCTTTCAATCGCAACCTGTCGTATGATACTTTTGTTACCTGGCAACTGGCCGGCGATCTTTTACCCGGAGCTACACGTGAGCAATTGCTTGCCACCGGCTTTAATAGAAATCATAAAATAACAGAAGAAGGCGGAGTAATTGATGAGGAATATCGGGTACAATATGTAACCGATCGTACCAATACTTTTAGCAGGGCTATGTTGGGTATCACACTGGAATGTGCGAACTGCCATGACCATAAATACGATCCCTTCACCCAAAAAAATTATTTCCAGCTCTATGCTTTCTTCAATAATGTGAAGGAAGTAGGTCTCGAGTCAACCGTAGGTGGGCCTGAAACCTATGCCAAAAATCCACGCATGACTATAACGAAGGAAGATCTGCAAAAGACACTTTCGTTTATTCATACAAAAGATACGGGACTATTACAGATTTCAGTCATGGCAGACAGGGATACCATTCGTAAAACTTTTTTGCTTGAAAGAGGTAATTATGAAAGGCCCGGTGAACAGGTTTTTCCTGTAACACCACCTGCGATACTTGCTTTTGACAGCACAAGATGGCCGGCCAATCGGTTGGGACTTGCCAGCTGGCTATTTGAAAAGAATCATCCGCTCACTTCCCGGGTTTTCGTTAACCGCCTTTGGCAGGAATTTTTCGGAAGAGGAATCGTTCGAACCGCAGCTGATTTTGGTATGCAAGGCGAACTGCCTACCCATCCCAGGTTGCTCGACTGGCTCGCGACCGATTTTCAACAAAACGGTTGGAACATCAAAAGACTGGTGAAACAATTGGTCATGTCGGCAACGTATCGCCAGTCATCAAAAATCGAGGCAGAGAAAATGAGCAGAGATCCACTCAATACGTATCTGTCATACGGACCCCGCCTGCGGTTTCCTGCCGAACTCATCAGAGATGTCTTGCTCAGCAGCAGCGGATTATTGAACAGAGAAATCGGTGGTCCCAGCGTGAAACCCTATCAGCCGCCGGGACTCTGGGAACTCGCCAGTTCGGGCAGGGGAATATTGAAGAAGTATGTGCAGGATACAGGTCAACTCTTATACAGGAGGGGCTTGTACACCTTCATTAAACGAACAGTGCCACCGCCTTCCATGATGATCTTCGATGCCAGCAATCGCGATGAATGCCAGACCTACCGTTATAGAACCAATACCCCATTACAAGCACTGGTCATGATGAATGATCCCACCATGATAGAAGCGTCGCGTTCTTTGGCTGACCAGTTACTATTGACCGGCATATCTCCGGAAACATTACTTGACTTGGCCTTTCGAAAGATTATTTGCCGCAGACCTGTTGCGAGAGAAAAAGAATTACTGCTCTCATATTGGCAGCAGGCGGAACAGGAAGTGAAAAAAAATCCAACCCTGGTGCAACAGCAAATGTCTGTGGGGAATTATCGTACCCGAAGCCGGGATCTTTTCCGGCTGGCAGTTGCTATGCAATCGATACAAATTATATATAATCTCCAGGAAGCCATCACCAAAACCTGATCATGCAAAAAGAATTACTCGAATATGGTCTGCAATTGAATCGCAGGAAATTTCTTTCCCGCCTCAGCATCGGTTTGGGTAGCGCTGCACTGGGTTCTTTACTCATACCTGAACTATTTAAAAATAATACGGTTGAAGAAGCAATAAGTGCCGGACTACCTCATTTTGCACCCAAAGCCAAAAGAGTCATTTACCTTTTTCAGAATGGGGCCCCTTCTCAATTAGAAACTTTCGATCATAAGCCATTGCTTCGAAAAATGATGGGGCAAGATCTGC
>JBIIRN010000047.1:0-10916 GCA_044341525.1 Sediminibacterium sp.
AAATAAGATAGAAGCACTGGCAGCTGATACGGCTCGAATCGCATCCTGGATTTATTCCCCGCAGGCAGTCCCTAATCCGCTCAGCGGCGAATCCGGAGTTTTTCTATATGAAGGCATTGCCAATCCCGCCAGTGCCCGTTTGTTGTACTGGAATTCCAATAAGATTTATATTGATCCAAGCGAACTCAGTTTGTCACCCGGAATACATTTTGTTACCCACCGAAACGGAGATTTTCAACTGATACGAAAAGACCTGCAGCTTCGTGGTTCACCCCATACCTTATTGGCTCTGATACCTATTCGCTGGCATTATTTCATGGAAAATAAATACCTGCGAACAGATTTTGCAGAGTTGGAACACCTGGAAGATCAGTATACTATCAGTGATGCTCCCGGCTCTGTTTCTGTTGAAGCTCCCGACGGGAAGCCACTGTTTCGCATATTGCTGAAGACAGGAAAAGAGTTCATTGAATATGATGTGATTACTATTCTACTGAGGTTATTGGCTGTGATCTGTCTGCTTGCCTTCCTGAACAACATTGCATCAGAATGGGTTCGCATGTACTCCTTTACACAGGGTTTTCTTTTTTTAGTCGGCTCTGTGCTGGTATTGCGAATATTGACCTATCAGTTTCATGTACCCTTTGACTTCTCCAAGATTGCCCTTTTCGATCCGGGTGTTTATGCTTCCAATTTCATCCACCCCTCGCTGGGTGATTTACTGGTAAATGCTGCGCTTGTTTATTGGCTGCTCCGTTTTTACCGTTCTCGCCGTTTATTCAGAAATACTTCCGGCTCAAGTGGCGGAAAAACCTGGCATGCCACGCTGCAGACCCTTTTGCTTACGCTGGCGGGGCTCCTATTGGCGGGAATTGTGACCAGTCTGGTTGAGGATGCCAAGATATCTTTTGATGTATCGAATTTTTTTAGCTTGACTGTTTTTAGTGCCATCAGTTTTGTTGTTTTGTGCTTATTGGTACTGATTTTTTATCACCTGTCTGAAATACTCCTTTTGCCCCTGCTGCGCAGGGATGTTTCCCTGACCCGACTTTTACCGGGTATATTGCTGGGAGGAGGAATAGTGGTGATGCTGATGGGTGAAACTTCCGTCCGAATCTTATATGCAGGTATTACTGCCTGGATTCTGGGTTATGTATTGATTGTATTCCTGCGCCGAAGGGAATTTTTGAATGGATTATCTTCTTCTCCCTTCTATATATTCTGGGTGATGTTTTTCGCACTTTCAGTTGCTTCCCTGGTGATGCTGCGATTCCGGCAGGTAGAATGGTTGCAGCGAGAGAAGATGGCTGAGAGATTAGTACACCAATCCGATCCCTTTGGAGAAAATCTGCTGAGTATTGCTGCCACCAATTTCGATGATCGCTGGTTAAAGTCCAACTTTGATCGTTTTTCCCGCTCTGAGCAGGAAAATAAGATGCTGAAGGATAGTTTAACCCGGCAAAATTTTTCCGGTTACCTGAATAAATTTGATACCCGAATTCTCACCTACAATGCCGTTAGACAATCTTTATTCAATGATGATACGACCCGTTGCCTCGATCTCGACACGCTGATTGAATTACATGCCGCGCCAACTGATATAGAGGACTTCTATACCGCGGGAGATGGTAACCGGATATTTAGCTATGCTTTTAGAAAAACGATAACTGACCGGGATAATATATTGGGATATGTGTATGTTCTGGTTACCGCTAATCGATTCAAGAGCGAAGCACTCTATCCGGAACTATTTAATCAGGTAGCAGATCCTCTCACGGAACCAGCTACGGGATATGCTTATGCTGTTTATAAAAGGGGCCAGCTGGCAGAGCACAATGGTATTTATGATTTTTCTACTTCACCGGGTTTCAGTCACCCGGATAGTAACATCATCAGCAGCCGACAGGATAAGGGCTTTACTGAACTCTGGCTCAGCCAAGGAAAGGATAAGCAGGTAATGATTACCCGGAAAAACAATACGCTACGAGAGTTAATGACCTTGTTTGCCTACTTATTTTGTGCCTTTTTATTCATCTCTTTTGTTTTTGATAAAGCGGCACTTTTGTTCAGTACCGGTTTCCGGGAAAAGCAACTGCGTTCCCTGTTTCAGATTCGCATCCGGTCTCAGTTACAATCCATTATCATTTTTATCAGCATATTTTCCTTTTTGGTCATCAGCATTACAACCCTGACCTTATTCATCAGCCGCTTCAATCAGAACAATGAAGAGCGATTGTCGCGTGCTATTCAGGTAATGGCCAATGAGATCAACTCCCGTGCTGCCAGTCAGGAAAGTATCGAATTGCAAGGGAATCCGGGTGGATTTGGGAACCATATGCAGCAAGTCATCACCGAAATTTCAGAGCAGCACAATGCCGATATCAATTATTACAGTACCGGTGGAAATTTGCTTCTTTCTACGCAGCCCTATATCTATAATAAGAAACTGCTGAGTGAGAAAATGAATGCCGATGCATTTCAGCAACTCACAAAAATGAAAAGTATTCGTTACCAGCATACTGAAAGCATCGGAACTTTTAAATACCTCAGTATTTATCAGCCATTGGTTGATGCCAGCGGAACCACTTATGCTTATTTAAATATACCCTACCTGAATACACAGGCAGAATTGAACCAGGAGATTTCCGGCTTTTTGGCAGCCATTCTGAATTTGAATGCTTTTATCTTTTTAATCGCCGGTATCATCGCTTTCTATTTCACCGGACGCATCACTGACTCATTTGACCTGATTACGAGAAAGATGCAACAGATCAGTTTGGGGAAAGTGAATGAAACCATTGAATGGAATCGCAATGATGAATTGGGTTTGCTCATCAATGAATACAATAAGATGGTGAGAAAGCTGGAAGCCAGTGCCAGTGCTTTGGCGGTTACAGAGCGCGAAGTGGCCTGGCGGGAAATGGCACGACAGGTGGCTCATGAAATCAAGAATCCACTCACCCCCATGAAATTGAGTATTCAGTATTTGCAGGAGGCTTTGCAACGCAATGATCCCCGATTACCTGAATTATACGCAAAGACCAATACTACCCTGATTACCCAGATTGATCAGTTGTCTCGTATTGCGGGTGATTTTGCCCAATATGCGCAAATAAGTCTGGCGAAGCCGGTGCGTATTGAGTTGGGTTCGGTAATTAAAGCATGGGTAAAGATGTATGAGTTATCTGAAAATTGTCGGATTCGTCTCATTTTGCCGGAGCAGGCAGTAATGATGTTAGGAGATCAGGGGCATATGGACCGCCTTTTTACGAATTTATTGCTCAACGCAATTCAGGCTTGTCCCGAAGGGGAAGTAGCCAGCATCAGTATCCGGCTGGAAGCATTTGAAGAAAACCTTCGGGTGAGTTTTGCCGATCAGTCCGGAGGCATCGCCCCTGAATTAACGGCCCGTATGTTTACACCCAATTTCACCACCAAATCAAGTGGTACCGGATTGGGTTTGGCGATTTGCAAAAGAATTGTGGAGCAGGCGGGCGGACAAATTCGGTTTGAAACGGAGTGGGGAAGGGGTACGACATTTATGATGGAATGGCCCCGGATGGTATAATCCCACTATTCCTTTTTTCTCTTGTTTTTCTGGGCGCTGACAAACGCTTGCATCTGTGACAGGGTATAACTACTCAGGTTGCGATCCGCTGTTAGTCCGGCCTTCTGTGCAGTCAGTACCCCGTATTTGATATCCTGCATGCCCTCGATGGTATGCGCATCCGGATCAATAGAAACCAGTACGCCCCATTCAATGGCACGTTCAATGAATCGCCAGTCGATATCTAATCTTCGGGGATGGGCATTGAGTTCTATTACTACTTCATTTTTAGCACAGGCAGCCAGTAATTTTTCGTGGTCAACCGGGTAGCCCTGACGACTGAGTAAGAGACGACCGGTGGGATGACCTAATATAGAAGTATAAGGATTGGCAACGGCGGTGAGCAGCCGGTGCATGGACTTTTCCTCGGGCATTTTCAGGTTCGAGTGGATGGAGGCAATGATCAGGTCAAATTGATCTAAGATTTCCGGCGGGTAATCAAGTGACCCGTCACTCAGAATATCACTTTCGATGCTTTTAAAAATCGTAAAGGGGGCCAGACTTTTATTCAGCCGTTCAATTTCCCGGTGTTGTGCGAGTATCCGGTCTGATGAGAGACCATTGGCATAGAAAGCGGACTTCGAATGGTCGCTGATCACCAGGTATTCAAACCCTTTTTCTTGAGCGGCCAATGCCATTTCTTCCAGTGTATAAGATCCATCGCTCCATTGGCTGTGACAATGAATGATACCCCGGATATCGGTAGTTTGAATGGGAGAGGGTAAAGGTGTTTTTTTTGCCCGGGAGATGATGGCAGGGTTTTCTCTTTGTGACGCAGGAATGGGGTGGATACCGGCTTGCTCGAAAATGGAAACTTCTTGTTCATAAGAATCCGGTTCCGGCCATCCGATTTGGGTGTTCCAGGCTTCCAGAAAAGCAGGGTGGGCACTCAATTCAAATTGTCTCCGATAAATCTGCCCTGTAGTAGAAAGGTGCAGATGCACTTGAATTCCTTCCCGGCTCTTAGCTTTTATTTCTTCAGATCCGAATGAAAGGATTTGAAATTCCCAATCCGCCAATTTTTGTTGCAGGAGGGAGGATTCTATCGTGGTTACGTAAGTGATATAAGGAATGATCTCCATTTGCCTTCGCAGGGCACCGGCAGACAGGATCAAATCTTTCGGGAAAGCTGCGATTAGTTGTTGGAGAAAAAGATTCGCCCAGGGTTCAATTTCAGCATATAAAAACTGATCCTGGTGTTTCAGATAAAATTCGATGGCATCGCGGATGTTTTGCTGGGTTTTTTCTCCAAAGCCTTTATAAAGGGTCAATCTGTTTTCATTGCAGGCATAGAGAAGTTCACCCAGGGATTCGATTTCCAATTCTTTCCAGATGGTAGCAATTTTTTTCGGACCGAGTCCTTTAATCGATAACATCTCAATAATTCCGGGAGGTGTTTTGCTCAGGTATTCCTGCAATAGGGATAGTGTTCCTGTTTGCAATTGTTCCTGAATTTTTTTCCCTATGGCATCACCGATTCCTTTAAGACCGTCTATGGCTGAAGGGGATAGGGAAGAAAGCGGAACATTGAGCTGGTTGATCTGGAAGGAAGCGTTCGCATAAGACCGTGACTTAAAACTATTGTCACCATGGATATCCATGAGTTTTGCCAGGAGGGCGAAATTGTCAGCTATTTGATCGTTGTTCATTTCGAAACGGAAGATACGGGAAGATAAAAAAAGTCCCGGGGTTACCGGGACTTTTAGTCTATTTCTGCTCTGAAGCGAAGAATTACTTCTTCTTAGCAGCTTTCTTAGCAGCTTTCTTAGGAGCAGCTTTCTTAGCAGCTTTCTTAGGAGCAGCCTTCTTAGCAGCTTTCTTAGGAGCAGCTTTCTTAGCGGCTTTCTTTGGAGCGGCTTTCTTTGCAGTTGCCATGTTTAAGAAATTTAATGGTTAGTTAATACATTAAAATTATAAACATAATTTCAACTAACAAAAAAAATTTTTTTTAAGCGGTTGCGGGAGAACTGATTACCGATACGGTAGTCTTATTATCTCTTCCCTTTTTGAACTCAACTAATCCGTTGCTAAGAGCAAATAAGGTGAAGTCAGTACCTACACCAACATTCTTTCCGGCATGATATACTGTACCACGCTGACGAACGATGATGTTACCGGCGAGTGCAGGTTGACCACCATATATTTTCACACCGAGGCGTTTGCTTTGTGAGTCCCGACCGTTCTTTACGCTACCTTCTCCTTTTTTGTGTGCCATGGTAAAATGATTTTTTAATAACTGAATTTACTTTGGATGTACCCAATTGAAAAGAATCAATTAAGCGATGCTTTCAATTTTAATCTTCGTGTAATGCGTTCTGTGTCCGTGTTTCTTGCGAAAACCCTTTCTTCTTTTCATCTTGAAGGCGATCACTTTATCACCCATTACCAGATCGTTCAGGATCTCTGCCTGTACAGTTGCTTTCACTTGCTGACCGGCAGTAACCTTGCCGTCTTTTTCCAGCATTAACACCTGGTCAAACGATACTTTATCACCTGTTTTACCGGACAGGTGAGGTACAAATAACTGCTGGCCTTCCTTAACTTTGAATTGCTGGCCTGCAATGGTAACAATGGCTAACATAATTTCCTGAATTTGGGAGGGCAAAGGTATATATTTTCTATGAGAAATCCCTCAAATTTTTTAAAAACCGGGGTGCCTGGGTCCGATTATCCACTTTTTCAGCCAATTGGGCATAAACCGGTGTTCCTAAACTATTTATACACAATTTAAAAAACCAATAACGAAACCTAACCTTTCGATACGGATCAATCTCTCTATTTTTGCCGGATAATCCCCTCTATGCTGCTACAGCTGACAGCGAAACTGGCCCGTCCCTACGCCAATTATATCTATCGACAAATCCGACGGGGCATGGTGACCGCCGTCGCTGATCAGGAAAAAATTCTCCAGGAATTACTGAAAGAAGGCAGAAAAACACTATTTGGGAAGGATCACCACCTGAAAGAGGTCAGCAATGCCAACGAATTTGAACATGCCATTCCCCTCCGGGATTATGAACAATTGAAATCTTATATAGAACAAGTCAAGGCCGGGGGTGAAAATATACTTTGGAAAGGCCGACCCCTCTACTTCGCCAAGACCAGTGGAACCACCAGTGGGGTTAAGTATATACCCATAAGCCGTGACTCTATTTCGAATCATATCCAGGGAGCCCGAAACGCCCTGTTATGTTATATCGCCACCACCGGACAATCCGCATTTGCCTCCGGTAATATGATCTTTCTCAGTGGTTCCCCCGAATTAGAGCGGGTAGGGGGTATTCCTACCGGTCGTCTCAGTGGCATTGTCAATCACCATGTGCCTGCCTACCTGCGCTCGAACCAATTGCCTTCTTATGAAACCAATTGCATCGAAGACTGGGAGACGAAACTGGATAAAATCGTGGAGGAGACTCTCCAAAAACCCATGACCCTGATCAGCGGTATACCCCCGTGGATGCAGATGTATTTCGACCGGCTGCAAGAAAAAAGCGGAAAAAAAGTGGGGGAGTTATTCCCGAAATTCAACCTCATGGTGCACGGTGGCGTCAACTTTGCCCCTTACCGCCAGAAACTGATGGACAGTATTGGAAGAACCATTGATACCATTGAATTATATCCCGCCAGTGAAGGATTTTTTGCCTTTCAGGACAGCCAACAGCAGGAAGGGCTTCTGCTCAATACCAATAGTGGCATCTTCTATGAGTTTATCCCGGTTTCCGAAGTTTTCCGCGATAACCCCACCCGGCTAACACTCGGACAAGTAAAAACTGATGTGCAATATGCGATTGTCATCAGCTCAAATGCAGGATTATGGGGCTATCTCGTGGGGGATACGGTTAAATTCACTTCCACCCGCCCTTTTCGACTCGTGGTAACCGGTCGCATCAAACATTTTATCTCTGCCTTTGGTGAGCACGTGATTGGGGAGGAAGTCGAAAAAGCGATGGATAGGGCAGTAGCTGCCTCCGGTGCACGCATCACGGAATTTACAGTGGCCCCCCATATCGCCACGGGAGAGGGGAAAAGTTTCCATGAATGGTTCATAGAATTTGAACAGGAACCGGATGACTTTGACTCTTTCATTGCTACCCTGGATAACTCACTGCGCGAATTAAACGTTTATTACGATGACCTGATCACCGGCAATATCCTTGATCGGCTTCATATCAGCAAGATCAGGAAGAATGGCTTCATTGAATACATGCGGTCGGTAGGTAAATTGGGAGGGCAAAATAAAGTACCCCGACTGAGCAATGACCGACAACTGGCAGACGCCCTTCAACCCTGGATGACATAAGAATACGCTTGCCTTTTACGGCTTTTGAATGGGAATGCCTAAATTAGCATTTCGTCTTTCCTTCATGACTACACAACCAAAAAAACGCATTGCCATCTTCGGTTCTACCGGTTCCATAGGAACACAGGCACTGGATGTGATCGCTGCCAATCCGACACTATTTTCTGCGGAAGTGCTCACAGCTATGACCAACCATACTTTGCTGATCGAGCAGGCCCTGCAATTCAATCCTGCAGTCGTGGTAATCGGTGACGAGACTAAATACCCTGCCGTCAAGGAAGCCTTGTCCGGTAAAGATATTCAGGTATACTGCGGCGAACAGGCTCTGCAGGAAGTCGCTTGTCTTTCTATATATGATATGATGCTCGCAGCCATTGTAGGGTACGCCGGTCTGAAACCTACCTTACGAGCTATTGAAGCAGGTAAAGCCATCGCACTGGCAAATAAGGAAACCCTTGTAGTAGCCGGAGATATAATCATTCGCAAAGCACTGGAACACCGGGTACCCATCATTCCGGTAGACAGTGAACATTCCGCCATTTTCCAATGCCTGGTAGGAGAGGGCAGGAACCGGATTGAAAAAATAAGTCTCACTGCGAGTGGCGGACCCTTCCTCGGCAAAAAGCCCAATTTTCTGGTCAATGTGAAACGTGAACATGCCCTTCAGCATCCCAACTGGAGCATGGGAGCCAAGATCACCATTGATTCGGCAACCCTCATGAATAAAGGACTGGAAGTGATCGAAGCCAAGTGGTTGTTCAATCTTCGGCCGGAACAGATTCAGGTAGTAGTTCATCCGCAAAGCATCATTCACAGTCTCGTGCAGTTTGAAGACGGAAGTATCAAAGCACAGATGGGTTTACCCGATATGAAATTACCTATTCAGTATGCATTGGCCTTTCCTCATCGGATTCCCAATCAATTTCCCCGCTACAATTTCATGGAACCCTCGACCCTGCATTTTCACGAGCCGGATCTCAAAACCTTCCGAAACCTGGCGCTTGCCATGGAAGCCATGAAACAAGGGGGGAATATGCCCTGTATTCTGAATGCGGCCAACGAATTGGCGGTATATGCCTTCCTGCGCAACCGGATAGGTTTTTTGGATATGACTGATGTTGTAGAAAAAACCATGATGCAGGTACCTTTCATTGAACATCCTACCCTCGAAGACTATTTTGAAACTGACGGCGAGGCGCGTACCTTTGCAGCTTCTATTATACATTTATACGGATAGTTTTATTCGACAGCAAGCAATTTTAGAACATGACATTATTAGCGATTGACTGGGCCGGCGTGGGAATCAAGGCGGCTCAGTTTATTTTATCTTTTTCCATATTGGTCATCCTCCACGAGTTAGGACATTTCCTTCCTGCCCGCTGGTTTGGCTGCCGCGTAGATAAATTTTATCTTTTTTTTGATCCCTGGTTCAGTCTCTGGAAGAAAAAGAAAGGAGATACAGAGTATGGTCTCGGTTGGATACCTTTTGGCGGCTACGTAAAAATTGCCGGGATGATTGACGAAAGCATGGATAAGGAGCAAATGAAACAGCCCCCACAACCTTGGGAGTTTCGCTCTAAGCCGGCCTGGCAAAGATTAATAATTCTGTTGGGGGGAATTGTGGTCAATGTAATTCTTGCCATCGTCATCTTCATTGGTATAACCTGGTTTTACGGGGAACAGCAGCTGCCTGTGAAGAATATTAAATATGGACTCCACACTGATTCCCTGGCACGCAGCATAGGTATGCAGGATGGAGATAACCTGGTGGCCATAGATAATCAGCCCCTCACTTATTTCGGTTCATTTGAAGCAGATATCATCTTCAAGAAACCAAAGACAATTCAGGTACAAAGGGGTGACTCTACTGTTAGCTTGTCTATTCCTGATGGATTTGCCAAACAAGTGATGGCCCATCGTCGTTCCGGATCCCTTTTATCCCTTCGTTTTCCCATTATCATCGATTCTGTTTCCAAGGAAGCGGTATTTACTGCAGACCGGTTGATGAAAAACGATACCCTCATCGCATTCAATGGAACCCCCACCCAGTTTTTCCACCAACTTGCCCCACTCAAAGAGCGATACAAAGATTCCATTGTTCAACTCACTGTATTACGAGGTACAGATACAGTGAATGTTCGGGCACTGGTTAGCAGTAAGGGCGCAATCGGATTCAATCCCGTTCAACCACTTACTTTAATGCCTACCATTACAACCCGATATACCTTTTTGCAATCCATCCCCATAGGTTTCAATCATACCTGGGAAACCCTGGGTCGTTATATCACGGGTATCAAACAAATGTTCACAGGTGAAGCCAATGTAAAAGATTCTCTCGGTAGTGTGATTAGCATTGGTAATACCTTCCCGGGTCAATGGGATTGGGAACGTTTCTGGACCTTGACTGCTATTTTTTCCATTGTTTTGGCTTTTATGAATGTGCTGCCCATACCTGCCTTAGATGGAGGACATGCACTATTTACATTGTATGAAATGATAACAGGTCGTAAACCGGGAGATAAGTTCATGGAATATGCCCAAATCGCCGGATTTGTTCTGCTCATGTCACTGATGGCTTATGCCTTGGGACTGGATGTTTGGCGAATATTCAAGTAACATTTCTAATTTATTGAAATCCAATTGAATGGCACTCTTGCAAAAGAGTTGTCGCAAAATGGGTTATCTTTGCATGTTCGCATAACTGAACCGGGGTCGTATTGGTTTCGACAGCATAGGTTGCGGTTGGTGCAAGCATGCAGTGCGTTGTATAATTAGCACTTTAATCTGAATATTCGAACTACAAATGGCAATACACAGTATGCCATGGCTGCTTAATCAGTGATTAGGTAACCATTTGGGCCGCCGCACTGGTTGGTCGCTGACCGCGTGCCGCCGCCGACTCAAAACAATAGCGAATGCGAATGCAGAAGGCTGTGCCTGTATTCAAAGACTATTCAGCTAAGTATCTTATAGGTGGGTTCACTTCCGGTAAGATGCCGACAAAAAATG
>JBIIRN010000269.1:0-2985 GCA_044341525.1 Sediminibacterium sp.
AAAAATACCAGTTTCCTTCTGTATCGCGGCCATGTTCTTGCATAAAGCGGGCACCGTGCAGAGCCATTTCACGCCACTCCTCTTGGGGGGAGAGATGCTGGTACATATAACTAAAGCACCAGACCTGTCTGCCTTGTAGCCACATGAATTTATCGGTATCGTAAACCTTTCCGGTTCTGTCGAGGCAGGTAAAAAAGCCGCCATTTTTCTCGTCTTTGCTGTGTTTCAGCCAAAACGGTAGAATATTGTTAATGAGTTCCTGCCGGTAGATATCGGCATAAGTTTCCAGCGATGCGCGGGGCGCAGCAATCAGTTCATTGGTTTGCATGCAGTCAGTTATGGTCGGTGATCAAAAATCCTGTCGGCAATATCTTAAAAATTTTACAAAATACCGCCTACTTAATAAAAAATTTTATTTAGTTGGCTGATTCATCAGTAAAATCGACTAAATCGGGTAATTTGGGAGTTGAATATTCGTATTTTCAGCACCGGATGAAAAAGCAGGTTATTTTATCACAGGTTTTCAGGGAGGAGAGTTCTTCCGGGGTGGCTTTGAAAAACAAGACACTCAAAAAGCTCATATTCAATTTTTTGGATAAGACGGATCGTAGTTCCATTACAGAATTAAGTAAAGAACTGAACATCAGCGTTCCCAAGACCACTAGTCTGGTAAATGAGTTAATGGCTGAGAACCTGATCAGTGACTATGGAAAAATTGATTCAACCGGAGGAAGGAAGGCCAGCATGTACGGGCTTGTGCCTGATGCCTGTTTTTTTCTGGGGGTAGATGTTAAGAAGTACTATGTGAACATCGGACTGATGAATTTCAAAAAGCACCTGGTAGCTCAAAAGAACCGGATACCTTTTAAGTTAGAAAATACGCCTGCCTCTCTTTCTCAATTGATACAACTGATTCAAGCCTTCATCAAAGAGGCGCCTGTGAAGAAGGAGAAGATGTTGAGCATGGGTATTAACTTATCGGGTCGAATCAATCATACCATTGGTTATAGTTATAGTTTCTTTCATTTTCAGGAAGAGCCGTTGAGTACTTATATTGAAAACAAGACAGGCATCAAAACCTTTTTGGAAAACGACTCTCGTGCCATGGCTTTTGGTGAGTTCATGTGTGGGGAAGTAACCAATGAAAAGAATGTGTTGTTTGTTAACATGGACTATGGTATTGGTTTAGGGGTTTTAATCGACGGAAAAATATATTACGGCAAATCCGGGTTTAGTGGTGAGTTCGGGCATGTTCCGTTTTTTGACAATGAACTGATCTGTCATTGTGGAAAGAAGGGATGTCTGGAGACAGAGGCATCGGGAACTGCTCTGATACGTCGATTCAAGGAAAGACTGGAGGAAGGCTCCACTTCATCTGTTACCAAGCGGGTAAAAAATGTGAGGGACGTTACCTTGACTGACTTAATTCAGGCCGCGAGATCGGAAGATATGTTGTGCATTGAGTTGCTGGCAGAGATTGGAGAAAAGTTGGGAAAGGGGTTAGCGGCACTAATCAATGTATTCAATCCGGAGCTGATTATTTTGGGGGGTACTTTATCGGAAACAGGTGATTATCTAAGGTTGCCTGCGCGCAGTGCCATCAATAAATATTCCTTGAGTCTGGTGAATACCGATACGCAATTGAAATTATCTCAACTTGGCGAGAAGGCGGGTATTTTAGGGGCCTGTCTGCTGGCCAGGAATAAGGTGCTGACTGTATTATAGAGACATGCTGCTTCCAATTATTTTTGGATATTTTATTTGTTCACAGAGATTTCTTCAGCAGATAGGCAAGTGAAAAACTAAAGTAAGACATCCGTTCACTGCCGACAGCTGTTGCGAGAAAAACAGGGTTGTTCCCCTTCAGGTGCCTCCATTCTGCTCTGCAGAGGAGCTGGGGTAAGGGCTGATAATCGAGGTTGAGGGAAATTCCATTGCTGACCACCGGAACACCGCTACCTGAACGGGCAATGATTCCATGGGAGTCGTGGTAGTTTTCCAGTCTCAGTGTGCTGCTCCACTTTTGGTTCCATTGATAGCTTGTGATTAAGACCGGAGAGAACCAGGTCAGGTATTTTCCGGATGACGGAAAAGATTGTTCGAGACCGACATCCAATCCGGCAGTTATCTTCCAGCGTTGCAGCTGATATTGCCAATAGAAGTTTTGGAAGAAACGCCATCTTCGGGAAGAGTCGGGATAGGCAGATCCGGCAAATCCGCTCCAGTTCAATGTTGTACGGTCATTGGGTCGCAGGTTCCATTGCCAGCCCAGAGCCGGGAGGGAATTATTTTTTTGAGGAACGATGCGTTGCCAGCCGGTTAGGAGGTACCAGCTGACAGTTGATTTTTTTCCCAGGGGATGGCTTACCCGTAAGCCCGACATATAGTAGGGAGAGTTTTCTGCCAGCAAAGAGCGGGTAAGCGTTTTATTTTCAAATGCAATTGTATTTTCAAATCCGATGTAGGAGGGGAAGATACCTGCTTCCAGCCAGATATCTTTTTTAACATCGAGGGGTATACCAATAAAACATTTGAGTAAAGGACGAAGAGCAGCCGGTTCATCGGCATAGTTATCCGTAACGTAGGTACCGGTTTGAACAGCCAGCTGCATTCTAAACTTTTCACCGGAATAGTCAGCACTGGCGAACGCCTGGTTGAACTTGGGTGAATTGGTTCGGTTGAAGTTATATAGGAAATTGGCCAGTTTTGATTCATTCCTGTTCTGGGTTGGAATGACCAGGTAGGTTTCTGCATAGGCGGAAAGCAGCCATTTTTTTGGAAGACTATCTTTTGCCTGTTGGCCACGCGCAGCTACATAAATCAAAAAGCACAAGCAGGTGAAAAGTAGGAAGCGGAACAAGCAGGGATAATTTTTTTTAAAATAAGCACAGAAATTGAATGCATGGTTAGATAAAATTCAATTGATTGGTAGCACAAAATTACACGATCTAAATGAATGAAGCGAAATATCGGGGCGGCAGGCAT
>JBIIRN010000270.1:0-2975 GCA_044341525.1 Sediminibacterium sp.
CATAGTGATAGCTGCAGTCAGGGTAGTCTTACCATGGTCAACGTGACCGATGGTACCTACGTTTACGTGGGGTTTCTCCCGCTTAAAGGTCTCTTTTGCCATTTTTATCGTTTTTTTTGTGTTTTCAATGGTGGTTGCAGGCAACCGGTTTTACAATTTTTTGAGTTTTCAGCGCGCAAGGTAATCATTTCCCCGCGATACCGGCCAACTCAGGGCCTTAAATCGTTTTTACCGTTTTTTCGGTAGAAGCAGAGCCGTTGATGAGAATTGAACTCACGACCTCTTCCTTACCAAGGAAGTGCTCTACCACTGAGCTACAACGGCGATCACTCAGTAAACCAAATGGAGCGGAAGACGAGGGTCGAACTCGCGACCTATAGCTTGGAAGGCTATCGCTCTACCAATTGAGCTACTTCCGCTTGTACCTGCCAACCAGCCGGGGCTGGTCAGACACATACCTTAAAACCATACATTGCTCCGGAGAACAATGGAAGTGGGCAGAGCAGGGTTCGAACCTGCGTACTCGTGAGAGAACAGATTTACAGTCTGTCGCCTTTAACCGCTCGGCCATCTGCCCCTGTATGCATCACACGAAGTAAAAAACCACGAACCTGTTCCGATCCGTAACTTCTCAGTATCTCCATGTAGGTTGGAGAGCCGAAGATGGGACTCGAACCCGCGACCTGCTGATTACAAATCAGCTGCTCTACCAGCTGAGCTACTTCGGCGTGATTGGTCTACTACTTGCCGTCTTAACCCTGGTTATCAGCCCCGAAGGGCAGGGTCAACACTGGCAAAATACAAAGATCTATCCCTTATTTTGGGACGGCAAAGGTAATGGAAAATGTTTTACTGAAAAATTTTCAATACCATAATTTTTTAACCCCATCCCCATATTTTCAGCCCCCCTCCGAACTCCTGCCCTTTTCCAAAAAAAACGGACAGCAGGCAATACACCCTTCTGTCCGTTCCTTCCTTCCGCCCCGGGCGAAAAAAGATCACCCTTATGCCGCCTGCTTTTCCTTCTGGCGCTTCAATTGGTTGATCATGGAATCCATCGCTTTGTCGAAAGATTCTTCAAATTGCTTGGTACTGCATTTGGCAAAAAAATCATGGCGGGGAACATGCACCTTAATCTCTACTACCTTGTCTTTTATGTGATGTACCACGTTATCGAGCTTAAGAAAAACCTCCACCTTAATCAGTGAATCATGAAAAGTATTGAGTTTGGCAGCTTTGCGGGATACATAATCGATCAGTTTAGCGTCTGCAACAAAGTGCACGGTGTGGATTTGTAAATTCATGGTAAAACATTTGAAGTGAGAAAAATTTCCGGCCTTCAGACCCATCTTCTGAATAGACCCGGAATGACCTCTTAAAGTTAGGTAATTACGCAGCCCAAAACATGAGTATTCTCATGTTTTTACATTTTATTAAAAGAATTTTCAAGCGCGTGGGTGGGTCTTCCGAAATACCTCTTTCAACTGCTCAATGCTGTTGTGGGTGTAGACCTGGGTAGCAGCCAGACTGCTATGCCCCAATAACTCCTTAACAGCCATTAATTCTGCCCCATTGTTCATCAAATGAGTGGCAAAACTGTGGCGGAGTATGTGCGGACTTTTCCGCTGAACCGTAGTTACCCGGCTGAGGTGTTTCCTGACTACATCATAAACCTGTCGGGAAGTCCATTTCTTTCCGCGGGGATGAACCAATACCTCCGGTATAGTTGCCCACTCTTCCGGTCTTTGCAACACATAATCTTCCAACATCCGAATAAGCGCCGGCGAAAGTGGAATGATTCTTTCCTTGTTGCCCTTCCCGGTAACCCTTAGTTGTCGATTCGCCGGATCAAATTGCTCCTTTCTCCAGTTGACCAACTCACTTACCCGCAAACCGGCAGCATATAAGACACATAAAATCAGGTATTCGGTCCTTCCCTCATAAGTTTTATCTGATGATAGTTGAATCAACAAACGTTGAATATCCTCTTCAGCAACAAAAGCGGGTAATCGTTTCTGTACCCTGGGAGGAATAATGGTGGTCATGGGCGTTTTACTGACTTCCCCCGTTTTCATCAGGTACCTGAAGTAGGATTGCAAGGCTGAAATTTTTCTATTGATGGTGCGGGAACTAATGCCTTCCTCTTTCAGCTCTGCCAGCCAACTCCTTACCATGGGGGTAGTTACAGCTGCCGGAGCCGGATCATCATAGGCAGAAGCCAAATAGGCAGACCACTGGGCTAAATCGAGCTCATAAGCCGTTACCGTATGAGGGGAATAGCGCCGCTCATAGCGGAGATAATGAATAAAAGACTCAACGGTAGGATGGGGCATAAAAAAAGTAGCCTAAAGTTAACAAACTCAGGCTACTTTCAATCATGTATCAGGTGACGGAATTACTTCGTGATTTTTCCGCTCGCCAGGTTTTGCTTGTAGATGGCTTTCAGCACCTCACCGCGACGCACCACTGAAGGTTTCACAAAAGCCTGACGGCTTCTGAGTTGCAGTAAAGTCTTGCTCTTTTCGAATTTCTTCTTGTACTTCTTGAGCGCCTTGTCAATGTTTTCGCAGTCTTTAGAGTCGATGATCAACATAATTATATACCTCCTCGGTAGTTTTTTTAGGAGGGCAAAGATACCAATTCCCATGAATTTTCCAATAATTGCATAGAATTTAGCTGAATTTATCCCGAAAAAACGGCCACGGCAGTACCTTGCATTCATGTTCACAGGCATTATTGAAACTACCGCAAGGGTTATCTCCGTTTCCCCCCTCGGCTCCGGCAAAGTGTTCTGGATCGAGTCTCCCCTGGCCGGCCAATTAAAGGTTGACCAAAGCTTATCGCACAATGGAGTTTGCCTGACGGTAGAGGAAATCAAGAACGGTCAGCACCGGGTGACCGCCATCCTGGAAACCCTGGAAAAAACTACCTGCGGCCAATGGACACCCGGAACCTTGCTTAACCTGGAAAGATGT
>JBIIRN010000271.1:0-2957 GCA_044341525.1 Sediminibacterium sp.
ATTGCCGGTTGAAGAAAACAGTGATGTAATATTAACTACGTTGTTAATCGATGAACGTGAATTGCTGATTAAAAAAGCGGTTTCTACTACCCGGGAGAATGGTACTTATGAGATGGAAATGATGTATGGAAATTATCGACAGTATGCCCTTCCCGATAAAGTGCTCATTAGTTTTCAGACGAAAGATTATAAACTACCTAAGGGGGTGACGCTCGAGTTTTCTGATGACAATAAGCCGAAAACAGAAGCAGAAAAACTCCGCAACAAGAAAGGACGAATAGAGATTACCTATTCATCTTATAACATCAATAAGGGAGTTGCTGACGCCATTTTCAAATAAAGGTCTTGCACTTTATCTTTCGTTGTCATCAATCCTTTCATCTACCGTATTCGCCAACATTCGGGCACTCATTTTTTTCAGGGGATTGCTGTTCATCTCTGCATGCCCCGTTCGGTTATTGTAGATCTCAATGGCTTCAAATACTGCTGCCAGCATAGAACTATGATCTGCCTTTCCTTTTCCGGCAATGTCAAAAGCAGTACCGTGGTCGGGACTGGTTCTGATAGCAGGCAGACCGGCTGAATAATTGACCCCTTCCCCTACAGCGAGACTTTTGAAGGGAATCAATCCCTGGTCATGGTACATGGCCAGTACCCCATCAAATCTTTCATGATAACCCCGGGCAAAAAATGAGTCTGCTGAATAAGGACCAAAGACCATCATTTGCTGTCTCATTTCTTTCAATAGCGGCTGGATCAGAGTTTCTTCTTCCTTTCCAATTAAGCCCTGATCGCCCGCATGCGGGTTAAGTCCCAACACCGCCAGTCTTGGTTTTGAAATACCGAAATCTTTTTGCAGACTCTGGTGAAAGATATTTAGTTTGGAGCGGAGTGAATCACGGGTAACTGCTTTGGCCGCATCCTGTATGGGAATATGTTCAGATACAACCCCCACGCGCATATTGGAAGATACCATCATCATAAGCACATCCTGAACTTGAAAAATCGTTTTCAAATAAGGAGTATGACCGGTAAAAGGAAATTCATCAGAATAGATATTCTTTTTGTGTATAGGGGCAGTTACCAATGCATGAATTTTCTTTTCCTGCAACGCCTGTGTAGCAGCTTGCAATGAGATCAATGCATATTTTCCTCCTGTAGCATTGAGCTCCCCGGGTTTGATTTCTACTTCTTCCTCCCAACAGTTATACAGATTGACTTGTTTCAGAAAGGGCCTGTTCAGGTCTTTGAGGTTGCTGTAGTTGAGGTTCAAATCGGGCAGAGATTTGCGATAGAAATTCAAAACTTTGTTGTTGCCAAAAATGACTGGTGTACAGAAATCTGTCAGGCGGCTGTCGGAAACAGTTTTGATCAGCAATTCAATTCCGATGCCATTGAGATCCCCTGTGGTAAAGCCCACAATAGGTTTTTGTGTTTCATTGCTCATGCGTCCAAATTATTAGGTAAAAATACGTAATCCTAAGCAGCAATCGTCTTAAATGACTGTACTGCCAAAACTTCCAACGGCAAATACTGTATTTTTGTTGTATGGAGTACACGCTCAAAAAATCACTGGGCCAGCATTTTCTCCGGGATGAGGAAATATGTCGGCGACTGGTAGATGTTTGGCGCGAAACCAATGGTACGCATTTGTTGGAAGTTGGTCCGGGTGGAGGAGCACTTACCCAATATTTATTGGAATTAGAACGTATTGATTTCAAGGCAGTGGAACTGGATGAGGAAAAAGTGGCCTACCTGATAAAAAAATATCCGGTTCTCAGCAGTAAACTCATTCAGGGAAGTATATTAGATATTCCTTGTCCTTTCGATGTGCCATTTACACTGATGGGAAATTTTCCATATAATATTTCTACCCAGATTGTTTTCAAAGTGTTGGAATGGAAAGACAAGGTGCCTGTGATGATTGGTATGTTTCAGAAAGAAGTGGCAGAAAGGATCGTGTCAACTTCGGGCAGTCGGGTGTATGGTATCCTGAGTGTTTTAGTACAAGCTTATTATGAAGTGGAATATCTTTTTGATGTGCCGCCCGGTGCTTTTCAGCCACCGCCCAAAGTGATGAGTGGAGTGATTCGCTTACAACGGAAGGCAGTTGCGGTTCCGGTCAGATCGGAACGGGCACTATTGGTATTGGTGAAAACAGCATTTAACCAACGAAGAAAAATGATGCGCAATGCAGTGAAGGGGCTTTTCAGTCCGGAGGAACTGGCTGATCCGCTTTTTGATCAGCGTGCTGAGCAACTATCGGTTGAACAATTCGCTGCCCTAACATTTAGAATGAAATGAAACAATAGTCTATGAAGCCCCAACAGGTTTTAATTGCAGCTTCCGCTCATCCCTGTTTGCAGGAAGGATTTGAAAAAGCAGGTTATGAAGTAACCGTAATGTTGTCACCTGATAAAGAGTGGCTTTCGGCTAATTTGTATCGGTTCAATGGAATTGTGGTCGCCTCTCTTCCGGTAATTGATAAAGCGCTTTTAGATGCGGCAGTTGAGTTACGGTGGATTGCCCGTTTGGGTAGTGGAATGGAACAAATTGACGTTGCTTATGCCGAGAGTCGCGGAATACGCTGCATTAATAGTCCGGAGGGCAACCGGGGTGCCGTCGCCGAGCATGCGCTGGGTTTAATACTCAATCTTCTGAGAAAGATCAGTGCATCTGCTAATGAGATAAAGCGAGGTGAATGGATACGTGACATGCAACAAAGTGAGTTGCTCAGTGAAAAGGTAGTAGGGATTATTGGGTTGGGTAATACCGGACTTGCCTTTGCCCACCTGCTGGCCTCCTTCGACGTGCTCGTTTTTGCCCACGACAAATACCGAAAAGGTTTTGGCACCGCCTTTATTCGCGAGTCTACACTGGCAGAAATTCAGGAGCATGCCCATGTTATCAGTCTGCATCTACCCCTCACGGAGGAAACAAATCACTATGCTAATGAT
>JBIIRN010000272.1:0-2952 GCA_044341525.1 Sediminibacterium sp.
TTGTCACAACTCTTAACGAAAAGGGGCGCAGAAAGAATGGCATTTGAGTTTACCTGGCTGATGACTGCCCGCAGCCGCGATTACAAATTGAAGACTTATCCCACTTTTGGCTACCTGCTCATTTTTATTTTCCTGGTTTTGTTTCGTTCCAATAGCAAAGGGATCAGCTTGCATAATCCGGGATCAGTAGCAGTGCAGGTTATGTTGATTTCCGGTATTTATCTCACCATTTTCATAGTCATGACCATGTTGGATGCCGGGAAATATTCTGACAAAAGAAAAGCCGCCTGGCTTTATCACATCGCACCAGTTAAGTCCCCGGGAGCCATCATCACCGGTTTTACCAAGTCGATTCTTTGCAAATTTGCTTTTCCCATCATTGGTTTTCTATCGTTGGCAGGTCTTTATTTCATGGGCTGGAAATTTATTCCGAACCTCCTATTGGCAGTAGGTATGATACTCTCGTATTGTTTTCTGTTTGCCTACCTATCTTTTAGAGAAATGCCCTTTTCCAGGGAGGAATTGGATAACAAAAAAAGTACCTCCTTCTTAATCAATCTGTTTCTGGGGGGACTTCCTCTTCTCATGGGTGTTATACATTACTTTATCTTTTCAATGCTCCCGCTGGTGATACTACTTTCCGTTCTATCGTGGGTAGCATTTTGGATGATGTATCAGTCATTGTACCAGCGATCTTTTCCGGGCTGGCAATACCATGAAGAACAGGAAGCGTCTGTTTAATTGTAAGCGGTTAGATTAATTGGAAAAATGAACGTTACCGGCACCCCGATTGCTTATTGTGTAGGGATTACACCCTCACTTTACTGCTCGACATTTTTACCGAATAAAAAAATATGCACATCGATAATTTTATGTCGAATTCGGTAAGGGAAATAGTAACTTTGCATCCGCTTTAATGAACTCTGAATCTTTATTTTCACCTATAAAAATTAGTCTATATGGAAAATAATTCCGCCGCAAAATGCCCATTCTCAGGAGGCATGGTGAAGAAGTCAGCCGGTGCCGGAACCAGCAATCGGGATTGGTGGCCGCACCAACTTAAACTGCATATTTTAAGACAACATTCTGAATTATCCAATCCAATGGAGAAAGATTTTGATTATGCAGCAGCTTTTCAATCTCTTGACCTCGCTGCAGTGAAAAAAGACATTGAAGCAATCATGACTACCTCTCAAGATTGGTGGCCGGCCGACTATAGCCATTATGGTCCTTTCTTTATTCGCATGGCCTGGCACAGTGCAGGTACCTATCGCATTGCAGATGGTCGTGGTGGTGGCGGTGCCGGACAACAACGCTTTGCTCCTCTGAACAGCTGGCCTGACAATACGAATCTGGATAAAGCACGTTTGTTGCTTTGGCCGGTGAAACAGAAATATGGGAAGAAATTATCCTGGGCCGATCTAATGATCCTGGCAGGTAATTGTGCGCTGGAATCTATGGGTTTTAAAACCTTTGGATTCGCAGGTGGCCGGGAAGATGTATGGGAACCCGCTGAAGATGTGTATTGGGGAACGGAAACCGAATGGCTGGGTGATAAGCGTTATACAGGTGACCGCGAACTCGAGAATCCTCTCGGTGCCGTTCAAATGGGATTGATTTATGTGAATCCGGAAGGCCCCAATGGGAACCCCGACCCCATCGCATCAGCCAGAGATATTCGCGAAACTTTCGGACGCATGGCAATGAATGATGAAGAAACGGTTGCCCTGATTGCCGGCGGTCATACATTCGGTAAAACACATGGTGCTGCTGATCCTTCTAAATATGTAGGCAGAGAGCCGGCCGGAGCCACATTGGAAGAACAAAGTACAGGATGGAAAAATACCTTCGGAACCGGTATGGGTGGTGATACCATTACCAGCGGACTGGAAGGTGCCTGGACCACGACCCCTACCCAATGGAGCAATAATTATTTTGAGAATCTTTTCGGTTTTGAATGGGAACTAACGAAATCACCGGCCGGAGCTCATCAGTGGAAGCCAAAGAACAACGGTGGTGCAGGAACAGTGCCGGATGCGCATGACCCTGCTAAAAAGCATGCACCTTTTATGCTGACTACCGACCTGGCTCTGCGTTTCGATCCGGCTTATGAGAAAATCTCCCGCCGCTTTTATGAAAATCCCGATGAGTTTGCCGATGCATTTGCCCGCGCCTGGTTCAAACTGACTCACCGCGATATGGGTCCACGCAGCAGATATTTTGGACCAGAAGTGCCGGAAGAAGTGTTAATCTGGCAAGATCCTGTTCCTGCTGTGAATCATCCCTTGGTGAACGATCAGCAAATTGCCGAACTTAAAAAAGAACTTCTGTCCTCCGGTTTAACTGTAGCACAACTGGTAGGCATTGCCTGGGCTTCTGCCTCTACTTTCCGTGGTTCAGATAAACGCGGTGGCGCCAATGGTGCCCGTATCAGACTGGCTCCGCAAAAATTCTGGACAGTCAACAACCCTGCTCAGTTGTCTTCTGTATTGGATACGCTTGAAAAAATACAAACTTCCTTCAATTCAAAGCATGCAGGGGGAGCTCAGATTTCTCTTGCTGACTTGATTGTGTTGGGTGGAGTGGCAGGTGTTGAAGAAGCAGCTCGTTTAGGTGGCTTCCAACTCAGCGTTCCCTTTACACCCGGTCGCACCGATGCATCTCAGGACCAGACTGACGTTACTTCTTTCGCAGTTTTGGAACCCAAAGCAGATGGCTTCCGCAACTATGCTGCCGGACATTATGGTGCAATTGCAGAAGATCTGCTGGTTGATAAAGCACAACTACTGAATCTGACAGCACCTGAACTCACTGTATTAATGGGTGGTCTGCGCAGTATCAATATTAACTTTGATCAATCCAAACACGGTGTGTTCACTTCCCGTCCGGGTGTATTGAGTAATGACTTCTTTGTGCACCTGCTTGACCTGGGTACTAATTGGACTCCAACCA
>JBIIRN010000273.1:0-2939 GCA_044341525.1 Sediminibacterium sp.
AAATACTGTAACCTTAACAGGGAATGAGCAATTTTCTCATTCCAATGAGCGTTTATGTAAAAAAATGAAAAACCATGGCTACCCTGCGTTCACTGGTTGGCTCTGAATTGATGCTGGTAAAACAACACATCGCCGGTATCCGTCAGATTGTGCCCAATCACATTCGTTTGTCTGCCTCTGAAAGAAGAAGTCTCTTCAAACTCAATGCCAAGCGGCAGGAATTTGTACAGAAATCTTTTCAGTATATGCGACAGCACTCCTCTGAATTACCCGCTTATATAGATATTGCTGGTTGTAACAACGATATGCATCTCTATGAGCAATGTGCAGAGGTATTAAAAGAGCTTGAGCAATTGCAAAGTAAGTTGGAGGATGCCCGGGTATTTCTTGGCAACCGCATCATGAAACAAACCCGGGGATTTTTTCACCATGTAAGAGGGGCTGCCGAATCGGGTCATTCCGGTTTTAAAAAAGTGTATGATGATTTGAAGCCCCATTATGCCGTTGGCAGAAATTCTAATGCGACCAGGATAAAAAAATAGGTATATGGATTTGATTTGTTATGCGAATCATAGTTGGGTTCCCCTGCGGGAAGCTGGTGTCTCTTTGATGGATCTCGGTTTGCGCCGGGGTTATGCAGTTTTTGATTTTCTTCGGGTTTCACAGGGCGTGCCCTTGTTTTTATCGCAACATGTGGATCGTTTCTTTCAAAGTGCACGTGAGATGCGGCTGGCAATGCCTTGCAGTAAAACAGATTTACATCAACTCGTTTATGAGATTGTTCGCATTAATCAATTAAAGGATGCCGGCGTGCGCATGATATTGACCGGAGGTAATTCACCGGATGGTGTTCACCTGGGTACACCTCAGTTATTTATCATGAATGAGGCGTTGGTTCCTCCTCCTGCAACTATGAGAACGGAAGGATATCAACTGGTATCCTATCCTTACCGCAGACATTTTCCGCAGGTAAAGACCACTGATTATACCATGGAATTATGGCTGCGACCCATGATAGAAGATCATCGAGCTAATGATGTACTGTATCACCATCATGGCATCATTAGTGAATGTCCGCGTTGCAATTTTTTTGTGGTAAATGAAGCCGGGAATCTGGTTACTCCCGACAGCAATGTATTGCAGGGCATTACTCGGAATACCATCATTGAGATTGCCCGTGAGATAGGCATACTTGTGGAATTACGCGACCTTCATTTACATGAGATACCGGCTGTTCGCGAAGCTTTTATCAGTAGTACTACCAAGCGCATTATCCCGGTATCCCGGATGGATGATGTATATCTTCCGGTGAAAGGTCCGGTTACTTCATTGCTCTATCAACGTTTCATGGAAAGGGAACAAGCAGAAATAGCCAATGGCTCTACCGCCTGATCAACGATCGCACCCTGTTAGCGTCGCAGTTGACGATGGTACCTCTGTGTCACTGGCAATTGAGTGGCACGGCGAGTCTGCCTTTTCACTGGTTCTTCCACCCGCCATCGATACGGCTATCCATGCACTCATTCAAAGTATTTTTCATCACTTACGGGCAATCTCTCTCCCGTTTGTAACCGATCTCATCCCCGCTTACCATACCTTAACTGTTGTTTTTGACCCGACCGCACTTCCCTCCCAACTACCTGATACTACTGCGGGAGAGCAAGTGCTGCGTGAAATTTTGCAATGCCTGCCCTCCTTGAGTTTTTCATCCAACCCTGAAAAGCGCCTGATGCGGATTCCGGTTTGTTATGATCCTTCTCTTGGGCCTGATCTGGTTCCCCTCGCCCAACAGCTCAACATGACACCGGAAGAATTGATTCATTTACATAGCAGTATCTCTTATCAGGTATTTATGTTAGGGTTCTTACCCGGATTCGCCTATATGGGTCCGATTGATTCCCGACTGATTTGTTCAAGGTTGGAAAGACCCCGGACATCTGTACCTGCCGGCAGTGTAGGAATTGCCGGATCTCAAACCGGTATTTATCCCGTTGCTTCTCCCGGAGGATGGCAACTCATCGGTCAGACCCCGCTTCAACTCTTTACACCCCATCAACTTCCTCCCTGTTTACTTCAACCGGGTGATGAAGTGATTATGTATCCGATTTCACTCGATGCCTTCAAAAAATGGTCGTTATCATGAGTATGAAGATTATCAAAAAAGGCACCTGGGATACCTTTCAAGACAAGGGCAGAAGCGGCTGGCAACACTTGGGTATTCCCGAAGCAGGAAGCATGGATACAGTGGCTGCACAGTTAGCCAATCTTTTAGTAGGAAATGATCCTGCAGAAGCGGTACTAGAAATTTTTTTGCCGGGGCCCGTTCTTCAATTTACTTCCCCTGCCCTCATCGCAATCACCGGCTCAGCCAGAGTCATCACTTCCAACGGTATTGTTGTTGATAACAACCGTCCTGTTGCCATTGCCGCTGGTACTGTCTTATCTTTTCATGCAACTAACTCCGGCAGACTGGCCTATCTCTCTGTCAAGGGAGGTTGGCTTCTCCATAATTGGTTAGGCAGTTATAGTACATGTGCGGGAGTAGAAAACAGCGGATGGAAAGGAAGGGCTTTGCAAAAAGAGGATATCATTCCGCTTCGTCAAAACATTTCTTTGCCCCTTTTACCGGAGGAAGGAATGATTCGGCAACTGCCCTGGAAACATGAGCCCCCCATTGAAACAGAACCTGCTATTCGTCTGCTTCCTGATACGCATTTGTCGTTACTTTCAGAACATGCCCTTAGCCAAATCACGAGCACTTCTTTCTCACTGCATCCCAACAGCAATCGGATGGCCTATTCCCTGCAAGGGCCAACGATAGGGGGTATTCGTGCGGAAATGATTTCAGCTGCTGTAATGCGGGGGAGTATGCAGTGGCTCCCGGAAGGTAGGTTACATATTTTTATGGCGGATCACCCTACCACCGGAGGTTATCCTCG
>JBIIRN010000193.1:0-4363 GCA_044341525.1 Sediminibacterium sp.
ATCGGGAGGTTATGGGGTTGATTTTTTGCGGGCCAACAAAAATAACTGGGGAGCGGGTCCGACCCGGGATGTGCTTACTGCCTTAGAGAAGGCGGCAGGGGAGGGTTTTATTGATACCAGCCGACTGGCAGTAACCGGGGGTTCCTATGCAGGTTATCTGGTAGCATGGATTATTTCGCATGACCAGCGTTTCAAGGCAGCCTGTTCTCAACGGGGAGTTTACGAATTGACCACTTTTATGGGGGAAGGGAATGCCTGGAGACTGGTGCCGAATTATTTTGGAGGATATCCTTTTCAACCGGAAGTTAAAAAAGTGCTGGACAGAGAATCACCCTTACATTATGTAGAAAATATTCGAACCCCCTATATCATTTTTCATGGCGAAAATGATTTACGTACGGGTGTCATACAAAGTGAAATGATCTATCGCAGTTTAAAAATCCTCGGAAGACCCGTGGAGTATGTAAGACATCCGGGGGCAACTCATGAGATCACCCGCAGCGGAAATAATCGACAGCGAATGGATCAGATGTTGAGAACACTGGAATTCTTTGAAAGGTATATTCGGCCCTGAGCCATCACATTTTCACGGCATGCAGCCAATCAACGATTCCTGCATGTATTTTTTTGGCTACCGATGCCCTGAAAGCCGGATTCACGATGCGGCGTTCATCCTCTTCATTGCTGAGGAAGGCGATTTCAACGAGGCAATTGGGGAAGTCAGTCGGTGCATTGAGGGCAAAATTAAAATGTCCGACATTCCCGAATTCCGGCAAATTCAATTCCAGCATGCGATTGAGAATGGTTTGCGACAGGGGTCGGAAACCAATATGTTTATAATAGGTACTTACTCCCCGCACCTGTCGGTTGACGCTGGAATTAAAATGCAAGCTGATCAGGAGGTGCGGCTGTTGCTTTTGCAAGAAAAGAATGCGGTCTTTGTTGTCAAAGGTAGTGTCTGACTCCCTCGTCATGATGATACTGTTGATCCCCTTTCTTTGTAATAGTTTCTGTAATTCACGGGCATACAGTAAAGTCAGGTTTTTTTCTGCCTGGTAGGTAGCTATTCCGCTGGTACCGGTATTACTTCCTCCATGACCTGCATCGATGGCAATCGTCATTTTCCTGAGATCAAGTTTGGCCGGCTGACGGCGAACGCTCACCACTAAGTATTTGCCTTTGTATCCAATCGAATATCCCCAGTGTTGTCGATGTTGCAGTTCAATGGTAACGCGAACCACGTCTTCTGCGGTTTGCTGATAGTATACATTTTTGACTTCCTTGAGGGAGCTTAACTGAGTTACCCAATTGGTATTACTGCGCACCCCATAAATATCTACCACAATGGCAGCGGGGTTGATTTGCATATTGCTGTGATAAGGTAATCGTTCTTCCATGGCAATGCCCACATAATCAAGCAGCGAATCACCTTTTGCACTAAAGGAAGCAGTAAGATAACTGGCGGCAGGAATAGTAAGGGTATCTGCCATCACCGAGCGCTTGTCAACAAAAGCCGTTCGAAATTGAGTGAGTTGTACTTTGTAAAGTTCTTTGACAGAGTCTACCACTTTCAACAACACCCCGGAGTCTAGATAGCCCATGGCTGCCCCCCCCAGTCTGTCTTCCCCCCAACCATAATACAGGGTAGACAATTTACCGGTGGTTCTCACCATTTTAAAGGGGGACTGCCCTTTCAACTGCAGGGACAGAAACAATAAGAACAGAAAACCATATTTCATCATCCTTCTAAGATAATGGAATATTGCCAATCAGATATCAACTGATCTATCTGGCTTAGAAAGGGGAAGGGAAATTATTCGTAGCGCTTCATTTTCCTTGAAACCCAGAAATCTCGGTAGCAGAGGGAAAGGGTAAATTGAGTATAGCTCTCCCGGATCAGCCCTTTGTTGGTAGTACCGCGAACACCCAATTCCAGTGCTGCCTGGATGGCGAGGCTGCTAAGTGGGGTACGCCCTAATTCGGCGCCGGCACCCAGGGTAAGACCGTAATCTTTCAGTTGGATTCCATTGATACGCAGGTAAGAGTCGGTATAAAATACCCCTGTTTGCAGGAAGTATTTTTCGAATACCTGATCCAGGTAAGAAGATTTTTTAGAGTACTCGAATCCGCCGGAGAATCGACGACTATCATCGAGAATATAACTGATGCCACTGACATTCGTCCTCCGCCATCCCTCATATTGATAGTCCAGCGCAAGGGTAAAGGATTTTCTGAAAGTTGCAGCGATTCCGGCCTGGTAAGTAACCGGCAAAGTGAAGTAGGAGGACTTGTAATTTTCGCTTTCAAGAAGCGTAGTAAGACCGGATCTTGCTTTGATACTGGTGTTAGACCAGAGATTGGCTTGCGGACTATAGGTACCGCCCAGGGCGATGTCCCACAGTTTATTCAAAGAATTTTTATATTGAAATCCAAGTTTGAATCGTGCCTGACCTATGTTGCGATTTCTGGTGGTAGTGATAAGACTATCAGCAATGGAGCCGGAGAGGGTTTCTGTTTCCTCCATGTGGCCAAATAAGTAAGCAGTCTGCAAACCAACCGACAGATTTTTATTGACAACAAAACTATTGGTAATGTGACCAATACTGGAACTACCTGTGCCGGTATAATAGGCATCGGCAAAAAGGTTACTTCCCTGTATGGCTTTCACACCGGCAAAGGAATAATTGACAGTGCTATAAGGATTAAGACCAAAACCTACTGCCCACCGGGGAGTTACCTTGGTTCCCAAGTTAACTTTCTTGAATTGCAGATCGTTCGTCACATTGCTACTTAGGTCGGTAATAGGTGCTCCGGTATAAGATACATTCCTAAACCGTGAAGCTACTTCAAAAAACAGAAAGTGTTGATCGAGGGCTGCGTAAGAAGCCGGATTAGCCTGATAGATAAAGCGACCGGAGGAGAGGGCCAGGCCCGCATGCCCCATACCCGAGGTGCGATCAAAACTACTTTTTTCCAGATCCCCGATTCCCAGCATAGAATATGGTGAAGTATTGTTTTGCGCCAATGCTTGCCCACTCATCATCAGAAGGGTGATGGCCAGGGTACAGCAGGCAGATAAGAGGTTTTTTTTGATCATTTTATTTCACGGCTACATAAACAATTACCAACTCTGTCTTTCCATTGTTATTGAATCGGTTTCCTGCCACCAGTCGGTTAAATGAGGTTTGCATGGTAGGACTCGGAGGTAGCATCAGCATGCCCGGATTACTAAGACCAGGTATTTTAACCAGCGTTCCTACATAATCGGTCACGTCATAAAAATAGCTGGTGTTTTCTCCAAACAGGTAATCCACCGTCAAATTCCCATACTGTGTAATGGCATTTCCATTGTTGACAAAAAAGAGATCGAAACCAATATCATTGGTAACGTTGGTGGAGGCCATTCTTAACAAGGGGGGGAGGGCGAAGTTGGGACTATAAGTACCACGAACCGGACGAACAACCAAGGTTGCTCTTAATAACCTGGCAAAGTTGGGCAACTTAGGAATATCCCGAATTGAATTAAATCTCACTCTCCCAACCGCACCGGCTATGTAAGAGGAGAAAGCGGCATTTTCGGTTTGGCTGCTGTGTAATTCCCTGGTTGTTGACAAGTCTTGTAATGTTGAACCGGTTCTGTCAACAGCGATCTGATTGAAATGATGAAACTTAGAACCTAACCTGATGTCATACTTTTTTGCATCCAGAAAAAGCTGTGACTGCTTGTAATAAACACGGATAAAAAGACTGTCACTACAACCAAATGCAAAGGAACCTGCTCCGCCGGCAGAAACCCGGATACCCTTAAAATATTTAATAAAAGCGTCGGGGGTCCGCATATCTTTATCGTTGGGGTCAGCCAGCTTACCCAACAATTCAATACCAAAAGCATCCGAGAGCCGAACTTTTATACTGTCTCTTCGCTGTGGCTTCACTAACACTGATGCACTGCCAAGTGGTGTCGGATCAACTGTGAAATCTCTCACACTCGAGATTTGAAAAGGACTTTCCTCATAGCCAGTAATAGTTTGTGTTACCTGATTTACATTGATTTGAACCGGTTGGGTGCTATCTCCGTAAAAAATACGGTTGGGAAGCATAATCAGACAAACAGAATCAAAAAAAGTATTGTTATAAGGACCTTCAAATGGGGGAGGAATCATCTCAGCAAAACACTGTGATGTTATTCTGCCAAAATAGGAATCCCGATAACTTCCAATCAGAGAAACACCTGTAGCAGAAGAGGGAAATGAATCAACACGAAAAGTGCTTAAATCAGCATTGAACGTATCAATCATAATGATTTGTGTGTACTCATTATCGAGGAACTGTTCGCCGAATTTTACATCAACTTTTTTGCAGG
>JBIIRN010000115.1:0-6289 GCA_044341525.1 Sediminibacterium sp.
ACGACGATAGCAATAAAAGAAGAAAAAATGATAGTGATTTCGACATCGTTGGTTTTGGTTTGACCTTATTTTTTATTTGCAAAATGAAGTAAGCAATGTGAGGGAAAACAGCCCTTTTACCTTAAAAGACAGGGGGTTGAGTGACTCCTGCTCATTTCCTACATTTCATTTTGTCGGCAAAAATGTAAAATTAACCGAAGTAACCATACCAAATATGTTAAAGTAATCGAAAAAAGGGGTTTTATGCGGACAAATGCAGACAAAATAATTACTTTCGCCTTCCTAAATTGGGAAGGTTGTAGAATGAAAAACAGCCTGTTCCTTTATGTAAACAATTAAAGCCAAAACTGCATCCATGAAGCGTCTCAAGTACTTATTCTTTTTACCTGCCGGCATCAGTCTGATTGTGCTTTCCTGTGACCCCAGCAAAAACACTGACACGCCAACAACAGAATTGAGTGGAAACTGGGTTAAAAAATCCGACTTTGAAGGCAATGCAAGAACCGAAGCAGTTGCTTTTACCGTTGGTGACACTGCCTATATCGGAACCGGTTTTGATGGAAGTAATAGATATGTTGATTTCTGGGCATATGATCCAGTTAAAAATTTCTGGTTACAGCGTGCCCAGTTCCCAGGTGTAGCCCGTAACTCAGCAGTGGGTTTTACAGTAGGTGCCCGCGGGTATATTGCAACTGGTTTTGATGGAGTTAATCGGTTGAAAGACAATTGGGAATACAATCCTGCCAACAATACCTGGACACGCAGAGCAGATTTCGGCGGCACTGCTCGGTATGATGCCGTTGCTTTCGGAATCGGTACCAAAGGGTATATTTCTACCGGATTCGATGGAGGCCACACGAAAGATTTTTGGGAATTTGATCCTGCTGCTGGAACCAATGGAACCTGGACACAGCGTGTAAGTTTGGGTGGAAGCAAGCGTTCTGCTGCTGTGGCATTTGTTTACAACAACAAAGCTTATGTAGTGACCGGGATCAATAACGGTAATACTTTGACTGATTTCTGGATGTTCGATCCAGCTAATCCTTCCAGCTGGACGGCCCTGCGCGATATCACCAATATCAGTGCAGATGCCTTCGACAATGACTACTCAGATATTCAGCGCCACAACGCTGTAGGATTTGTAATTGGAACCAAAGCTTATTTAACAGTGGGTGAAAATGGTCCGTTTACTAAAAAAACCTGGGAATATGATTTTGCCACCGATGTATGGGCACGTAAATCGCCTTACGAGCGTACTGAAAGAACCGGTGCTGTAGCTTTCACCGTGAAAGGCAGAGGCTATGTTAGCTGTGGCAAGAATAACTCTTTCTATTTTGATGACATCGACGAATTCCTTCCCGACGCCACGGCAAATTCAGTGGATTAAAAACAACTGGGTTTACCTGTTCTTCGCACTTTCTATCGCGGTATTTTCTTATACCCGATGGAATGCCCAAAAGAACAAAGCAGACTGGATTCAATTAACTTATTCTACCTATCGTACCCCCCTCGGTTGGGGGTATGATGTTTTAGCGAATGACTCTCTTTTCATTCACCAACAGCAAATGCCGGCCGTTCAAGGTAGAAAGGGGTTTTCTACACAGCAAGAGGCAGCCCGGGTGGCTGAACTGGTGATTCAGCGCTTAAAGAAAAAAGAATTGCCCACCATCTACCTGCGTGACCTCGATAGTCTTAAGATTGCTTATTGAGGCGATCTGAAAGGTATCTTGAAAGGTATCTATCTCAGGTTTAAAATTCCATCAGGAAGGAATTGTTCATCCCAACCATTCATCCAGACCGGTGGAGAAGCAACCCGAAATAAAAAACCCCACAAGCCGGGAGGCAGCGGGGTTTTCAATTAGCAAGCAATCGTAAACAGGGGTCAATAATAAGCAACTTTTCGTAAAAAAGTCATTTCAGACTGCATTTTTTTAGAAAAAGTACCCCGGATCAGATAATACCTTATCGCAGATCCTTCTCCTGGCATCCTTCGAATTAAAGGGCTCTACCTTGGTAAAGCGCTTCAATCCAATGTGCATCATCTTTAGTTCATCCCCTGAAGCAAAGCTATTCAAGGCATCTTTTCCCGCCTTATTGATACGGTCAGCAGCATCATATAGATAAGTCTGCATCACATCTCTTTCCAGGGAAACCGCTTCAAGTCCGCGTAATTCTGCAAGTTTCATGGTACGCAAGAGAGCAGACTCAGCATGGAAGGCCTCAATGGCCATATCAGCAATATTCATAAGCACCTCCTGCTCTTTTTCGAGTTGCATCATCAGTTTCTGAACGGCTGCTCCAGCCACCATCAGGATGGCTTTCTTGAACTGAGCAATGTACTTGAGTTCTTTCGCAAATGCCCCCTCTTCTTCAGCACCAAAATCAGGGATGCTCATCAACTCTTTCTGAACTGCCATCGCGGGGCCCATTAAATCGAGCTTTCCTTTCATAGCTCTTTTCAATACCATATCGACCGTGAGTAAGCGGTTGATTTCATTGGTGCCCTCATAGATGCGATTAATTCGGCTATCGCGGTAGGCTTTTGAGATCAGGTATTCATCGCTGAAGCCATTTCCACCATGAATTTGCACCCCTTCATCTACTACATAGTCGAGCACTTCACTGCCATATACTTTCAGCATGCTGCACTCGATGGCATATTCTTCGGCAGCACCCAAGAGCGACTCTGCAAATGATTTGCCGGCTTCCCTCAATTCACGCTCTTTCTGTTCCACCCAGTTGGCCGTTCTGTATAAAGCAGCATCCGCTACCCAGATGCGGATAGCCATTTCAGCGATTTTATGGCGAATGGCCCCGAATTTGGCGATAGGCAGCTTGAACTGTTCTCTGGTTTTAGCATATTCAGTGCTGGTTATGGCTGAACCACGGGCACCTCCCAAGGCTGCTGCACAAAGTTTCAAACGGCCGATGTTCAATATATTAAAGGCAATCAGGTGGCCCTTTCCAATCTCACCCAGCACATTCTCTACCGGTACTTTGCAATCCTGGAAATATAATTGAACGGTAGAGGAACCCTTGATTCCCATCTTATGTTCTTCCGGTCCCTGAGTAAATCCTTCCATGCCTCTCTCCACAATGAAACCGGTGAATTTTTCTCCATCGATTTTGGCGAAAATGGTATACACATCCGCGAAACCACCATTGGTAATCCAGCATTTTTGACCATTCAGGATATAATGCTTTCCGTCTTCGCTTAATCGGGCGGTAGTTTTCGCCCCTAGGGCATCACTGCCACTGTTAGGTTCAGTGAGGCCATAAGCGCCCTTCCATTCACCTGAACCTAATTTGGGAATGTATTTTTCTTTCTGTGCAGGTGTTCCGAAATACAAGATGGGTAAGGTACCTATGCCTGTGTGTGCGGCGATGGCTACTGAGAAGGAAAATCCACCTCCTAACCCCTCGTTCACCAGGGTAGATGTAATAAAATCTTTGGCCAGTCCGCCATATTCTTCCGGAAGGGAGGTACTCAGCAATCCCTGCTCACCGGCTTTCTTTACCAGAGAAGCCATGAGTCCGGGCTCAAGTTTATCAATGCGATCAATGATAGGAAGTACTTCCGTGTCGAGAAACTGATGGCACATCTCAAGAACCATCTTTTGTTCTTCATTGAAATCTTCGCGGATGAAAGTGCCATAAGCTTCACTTTCTGCTATCAGCCATTCGCCTCCGCGTAAAGCCTTTGTTGTCAGGGTGGTTTCCATATTGGTTGTATTTAAATAATAGGATGAATTAGTTTGCATTGCCGCCGGTACAGTTATCATATACCCGCTGAAAGACATTTTTTACGACATTGATCTCCTCTTTGGTAATTCCAATCAGGGCCTCATCCATGGTCTGGTTGGCAATCAGAATTGTGAGATCCTGCAACTCTACTGCCGCCGGTGTAAGACAAACCAGGTTGATCCGCCGATCGGTCTTGGAGGGCATTCGTTTCACCAGTTTTTGCTTTTCCAGGTTATCTATCAACCGGGTAATGCTGGGCTTGTCACGAAAAGTTCGGTTACACAGTTCCTGTTGGCTGAGACAATCCTGCTTCCACAAATGATACAAAATACTCCATTGCTCGATGGTGATCTCCAGTCCCGCCTGCCTGAAATTCTTCTGCAAACGCCGTGCCACAGCTGTAGAAGCCATACCGTTGATGACGCTGTATAACTCTCCCCGTTTAAATTGGTTGTTGGGCATATAGTTAGTTATGCAACTATTTCAAAGTTGACGTCTTTTACTGAAACAGCCAAAAAAAAGCGGCTAATTTTAAGGTAAACTTGTGCAGCCCCCATTGGTGTGAGCCGGCCGGGTTGGTAAATATTGTTTTTCTTTGTTCTTATGATTATTGGCTGGATATGGGTTACAGGCATCGCAGTGGCCGGCTATGTGCTGCTGATGATCATTTATAGTTATTGTTTCCGCCGACTATCTCCCTTCCTCCCCTCTCCTGCTCCAGCCGAACCGAATATTTTTTTTTCGGTGCTGATTCCGGCAAGAAATGAGATGGAATCCATTGCAAAATGTATTGATGCAGTATTTGGCAATACTTATCCACCTGATCGGTTTGAGGTATTAGTGATTGACGACTTTTCAGAGGATGATACGCCCCTGCAGGTAATCGGGTTACAAAAGAAATACAGGAATTTACGGTTGATTCAACTGAAGGACTATCCGGCGGGCACTACCACCACCCTCTACAAAAAACAAGCAATCGAAACGGGCATTCGGGAGAGCAGGGGAACCTGGATTGTTACAACGGATGCGGACGCCCAAGTGCCTTGTACCTGGTTGAGTACCCTGCATGCCTACATTCAGCAACATGACCCGGTATTCATCGCATCACCGGTGATTTTTCATGCCGGCAAAAGTATATTATCTGTATTTCAGGAAATCGATTTCATGACCATGCAGGGAATTACAGCTGCTTCGGTAAGTGCCGGATTTCATAGCATGTGCAACGGGGCTAATCTTGCTTACCGCAAAGATTGCTTTTATAAAGTGGGGGGCTTTTCGGGGAATGAACACCTGGCTACAGGAGATGATATGTTGTTGATGCACAAAATGAAAAAAACTTACCCCAATAAGATGGGTTATATTTTTTCGCGTGAAGCTATCGTTAGCACGGATGCACAAAAAAGCTGGAGGGAATTTTTTCAACAAAGGATACGCTGGGCCAGCAAGGCAGATAGCTATGGAGAGCCGGTTATTTTCGGTGTCTTATTATGGGTTTGGGTGATGAATACCTTATTACTGGCTGGACTATTATTATCACTATTTGAACACAACCTAGTTATTCCCTGGTTGATAATAATAGCGGTAAAGACGATGATTGAATTGTTTTTCCTGCTTCCGGTGGCTACATTTTTCAAAAGGAAATCGTTGCTGATTTATTTTCCTTTTTTACAACCTTTACATCTATTCTACATAGTCTTGTCGGGCTGGCTTGGGAAGTTCGGTTCTTATGAGTGGAAGAACAGGGTGATGAATACTTCCTCCCGACAATAATCTTACAGATCATCTGAGCCGGGGAACCAGGCAAATAAAAGCAAAGGCACCATTGCCACTAAGGAAATTGTAAGTGAGATAAATCTTTTCATGGGATTGATTTTAAATTCTGATTAATATTAAGTCTTAGGGTTTAATCGATATTGTTATAATCCACTGAATCAATCAAAATAATCGGTGAATCGGTGAATAGATGAACACGTAAAGAATTTGTTTAATATTGAAAGTCAATAAGTTAAACGTAGTTCATTCGCATTCTTTTCATTACCATTAGGATACGTGAAAGGTCTGTTTCGTTGCCTGCAAAGAATCAATCAAGCCAGATCGGTTCTTTCGCGGGCGGCTTCCTGTTGTAACAGGAGAATGATACCCAGACAAGAATAAAAAACTGAACCCACTTTATCGGTTTCAATCAGATCACTCATGAGATTAAGTACGAGAAGAATGGTGAGTATAGCGGAAGTAGTATAAGCGATGGACCTGTAGAAATGACTTTGCAGTTTGCTGCAAAGGTCTTGTAAGGAGAAGAACATATAAACAACCAGCAGAAGAAATAGCAATAATCCGACCCATCCCTGTTCAATGGCCAAGAGTAAAAAATAGTTGTGGACGGTAGAATGTTCCGGATTATCGCTTACCCAGGTCTCAAAGGCCCGCAGGGTATAGGGTTGGTAGTGCCGGTAAAAAGAGTTGGGTCCAAAACCGGTGATGGGCTCTTGTAATAACATTCGTCCACCTGCTATCCATCGGTGCCATCTTTCTGCGGTGGAAATAT
>JBIIRN010000274.1:0-2895 GCA_044341525.1 Sediminibacterium sp.
CGTAATCAAGGTTAGCGCATATTCCGTTTGCACACCCGTGGCGATGAGCGAATCAATCTCTTTTTTATGCGCCTGCTGAAACAACGCTTCCTTCTTCTTGTAAGTGCTGTCCACAAATCCGGAATAAAAATTCAATGCTATCACCCCACCATTCTTGCCTACCGCCACTATCTGCTCATCTTTTAGATTGCGGGGTACAGGACAAATACTCCAGGCATTGCTGTGAGAGACAATGACCGGACTTCCTGTCGTATTTATGGCATCCCAAAATGTCTGCTCTCCTACATGCGACAAATCAACCATCATGCCCAGGCGATTCATTCTTTTCACCACCTCCCTGCCAAAATCGGTGAGCCCTTTGTGTGTTTTCGCCAGACTGTCTTTCTTATAAGTTTCATCCCACGCAGAAGTTGCCCAGTCAGTCGAATTGTTCCAGGTAAGTGTCATATATCTTGCTCCGCGAGAATAGATCTGGTCTAATTTTTCCAGACTGTTCTCAATCATGTGTCCACCTTCCACACCAAACAGGGCGGCAATCTTTTTTTCTTTTACCGCCTGCTCCATCTCGGCAGTAGTGCGTGTCAGAGCGATCTTATCGGGATTATTCTTGATCACATCATCGAGCAAGTCCATTTCCCTGTTGGCAAATTGAAAGGGAGCAGGTTTTTCTCCATCGCACCACACAGAAAATATCTGCACATCGAGCCCACCTTCCTTCATGCGTTGCAGGTCTGAATGGGTCTTCCCCCTTAGGTCCTGGTCCATGCGCACATTTTTTTCTATGCAGGCGGTGATGATATCGTTGTGCGAGTCAACAACGATTGCTTTGTTGTGCAGGCGTTGCAGGGACTGTCCACCGGCAACTGAAGTGATGAATAACAGGGGAAGAAATCTAAGCAGCATCAGGAATTATTTTGTGATGAGTGATTGAAGGGCGTCGATCATTTTTTCGAAAGCAGCAGGGGCATTATTGGAAAGAACAATCAAGGTAGTTTGGTTGTGCAGGGAGCGAATGATTTGTGTTTTGTATCCGGGGTTGTCTCCATTGTGACCCACCACCCGATGTTCGGGATCGTTATCCATGATATCCCATCCGAAGCCATACATGGAAAGTTCGCCATTGTTAAGCGTCTGGGGAGTGTATGCCTGTTCGAGGGTTTCTTTTTTTACTAGCCGATGCTGACGCAGGGCAGCATCCCATTTGAGTAAGTCCGGGGTGGTAGAGCTGATTCTGCCCGGACCTTCGCGGTGACCGAGCCAGATGGTGTAGTTGGAGGAAGGGAAGGAATCAGCGGGAAGGAAGTTGGTGCCCGTTTGGTCAGCGATATGTCCTTTTGCAAAATGAGGGATCGCTGATCTTTCGGCTGGCGTTCGCAGGTCAGTATCTTTCATCCCAAGGGGTTGAAAGATTTCAGTGCGGCAGATTTCGGTAAAATCTCTTCCCGATGCTTTTTCGGCAATACTCGCCAGCAGCACATAGCCGGTATTGCTGTATTCGTATTTGCTTCCCGCCACAAATCGGGTAGGAGGTGCATAGCGCCTGAGGTAGTTGAGGATGTCGTCATTGTTTGCCACCATAGATTTATCCCAATGCTCGTCCATGATGGACTGGTAATCGGGTAAGCCGGATGTATGCGTGAGAAGATGACGAATGCTGATATTTTTATAGGGGATGTCCAGGTATTTCTCAACGGGGTCATCAAATTGCAGTTGTCCTTTTTCCTGTAAGAGCATAATCACCATGGCGGTGAACTGTTTGCTCACGGAAGCCAATTCAAACAGGTCTGTTTTTTTCAGGGGGGTACGGGAAGTGAAATCCCGGAAGCCCGATGTTTTTTGGTAGATAATTTTTCCTTGTTGTGCAATGGTGATGGTACCGCTGAAGGCATTGTTCTCCAGATAAGGTAAGACGATGGCATCTGCCTGTTCTTTGATTTGGGCGAAAGCCAGCAGGGGAGCGCTACACAGCAGGAATAAAATTTTCTTGATCATAATGTACATTTATTTGCCGCCCTTCCAGCGAATGACTTTCCCGGCACGGGTACCGCTGTGTTTTCCCTGGTCAACGGTGAGTTGACCGTTCACGATAACATAGGAGAATCCAATGCTGTATTGGTGGGGTTGTTCAAACGTTGATAAGTCATCTACTATTTTTTCATCGAATACCACGATATCGGCGATGGCGCCTTCGCGGAGGATGCCTCGGTTTTCGATGTTGAATTTTCTGGCGGGCAGGGAGGTCATTCTGCGAATGGCTTCTTCCAGGGAGAGGATATTTTTTTCTCTTACATATTTACCCAGTACGCGGGCGTTGGTGCCATAACCCCGCGGGTGCGGGTTGCCCGATCCGAAAACGCGGATACCGGCATCGCTGGCGATCATGTTGTAAGGCACTTTCATGATGTTTGACACATCTTTTTCGCTCATGCCATGGAACACCATGCTGGCGCCGCCTTTCAGCATCATATCTATGATGGTTTCGGCTTCTGCGTAAACTTTATGGGGTTTGCCCAAACGCTGGTTGATGGCTTCGATGCTGAATCCGTTGAAGCTGGTATCTGCTTTGTAGGAAGCTACTACGGTGTAGCTAAAATGTTTCAGGGAGCGTTTTTTTAGGTTTTTAATCATGTGTTGGATCACCTGTTCCTTTATTTCCGGGCGGTTGAGACGGGCGTTGATCGAGTCATTGCCATCTGCCAGCACCCAATCGGGCAGCAGGGTGCTCAGGGAAGTGCTGCTGGCGGTATAGGGGTATTGGTCAATGGTCACGTCATGACCGGCGGTGCGGGCTTCTTCCACGAGTTGAATCGTTTCTTTGCTTCTGCCCCAGTTTTGCTGACCGCTTACTTTGAAGTGAGAAATTTCGACGGGTATATTCGCTTCGATGCCGATGTT
>JBIIRN010000276.1:0-2894 GCA_044341525.1 Sediminibacterium sp.
CCCTAATTTCAGGGCCATCATCATCAACACCGCCAGCTGACCGGTAAAAGCCTTGGTACTGGCCACACCTATTTCCGGTCCGGCATGGGTATAGGCACCTGCATCACTCAGGCGGGCAATGCTGCTACCTACTGCATTCACTACACCGAAAATAAAAGCTCCCTTTGATTTCGCACTTTCCAAAGCCACCAGGGTATCCGCGGTTTCACCACTTTGGGAGATGGCAATGATGATATCGCCGGGGTGAATTACTGGGTCACGGTACCTGAATTCAGAAGCATACTCTACCTCCACAGGTATGCGGGCAAAGGTTTCAATTAAATATTCAGCCACCAATCCGGCATGCCAGCTCGTACCACAAGCGACAATGAGGATGCGGGCAGCTTTTTCGAAAGCAGGTAAATGTTTGTCGATTCCACTCATGATGATCTGTCCCTCGGCAGCCAGCAATCTTCCCCGCAGGCAATCGAATACTGTATCAGGTTGCTCCATGATTTCCTTCAACATAAAATGCTCATATCCTCCTTTCTCAATGGCAGACAATTCCATATCGAGGCGAGTGATATAAGGGGTTTGTTTTTCGTTGCCCAGGTTTTTCAAAATCAACTCATCGGGTCGAACGATGGCAATCTGATAATCGTTGACATATACTACTTCGCGGGTGTATTCAATGATGGGGGAGGCATCACTGGCCAAAAAATGTTCTCCCTTTCCGATACCGATCACTAAAGGACTACCCTTTCTGGCAGCCAGGATCGTATGGGGATCATCTGTTGAAAGAAGTAAGATACAATAGGCACCGACAATCCTTCTAAGTGCGATGCGCAGTGCTTCTTCCAGGTCGCAGGCATTTTGTTCCCTGATTTCTTCAATGAAGTTCAGCAAAACTTCCGTATCCGTATCGCTTTGGAAGGTATAGCCCTTAGATAACAATTCCTGTTTGATGGATGCATAGTTCTCTATGATGCCATTGTGTATCATGGTGAGTTTTCCCCGTTGTGATACGTGCGGGTGTGCGTTTCGATCGCTGGGTTCACCATGGGTGGCCCAACGGGTATGTCCGATTCCCATGCTTCCCTGCAAAGGCTTTCCCGGCAGGCTTTCTTCCAGATCGGCTACCCGTCCTTTCTTTTTGTAGACTTGTAACGTGCCTTCCTGCCAGAGGGCTATACCTGCGCTATCATAACCCCTGTATTCGAGTCTTTTTAATCCCTTTAATAATATTGGATACGCATCTCTGTTTCCTGTATATCCTACTATTCCGCACATACTGAGTTACTTTTATGGAGGTGAATCTTCCGCAATATAAAAACAAACTGCTCCTTTCCATCCGCTTCCATGCATCCTGCATTTTAAAATTAGCTTTCTCCGGGTAAAAGGAAGCTTTTTATCACTTGTTAGTAGGTGTTTGCTATGCCATGTCAAAAATGGCAGTTGAGCCATTTTCCCTAAAATGTGCAGTATTTATCTGTTTTCTATATGCCGGAGCAGGAACTAATGCTAAATAGTTTGCAATGAACCGCAGGAATCGGCAATCTCGTGCAGGTTTGTATTTAATGCAGGGAAAAAAAACTTCCACGCCATCAACTCATCTTAATGTTTTGTAAAAAATGGATGCGGTGTAATCCAATTGAACCATTCGCTTATTGAAAATGAAAACTGATTTTATTGCGAGAGAGCCAGTACATCCAGTGATACGGTTAAGTTATCTGAAAGCGACAAACTGTTGCCGCCTACTTTAAAATCCAGTCGATTGAGGGTAAAAGAGCCTTTTAATCGGTAGCCCTTATTTACTTGGGTGGCAGTAAAATTAAATGCAACTTCTTTGGTGATTCCTTTCAGGGTGAGATTGCCAACTACATTCAATGAACCGGCGGTCGAGGACTGTGTGATTTTGGTACTTACAAAACTGATCAGTGGAAACTGCTCAACATGAAAATAATCGGCTTTTTTGAGGTGTTTGTCCCTCGCTGAATTATCCGTATTCACTGTGTTGGCATCCACAGAAACAGAAAATGAACTGCTCGGGAGGGATGCCGGATCCAATTGAATTTTTCCTTTTATCCCTTTGAAAATTCCATCGACCTTTATCCCGAAATTTTTGATAACAAAGGATACTTTACTCTCTGCATCGACGGGACTATAAACTTGCGAGAAGCCACTGATGGACAAGATGGTAAGGGAAAAGCAGGTGATGAATTGTTTGTTGAAAAATAGCATGATAGACCCCCTAAAAGTTTTAAATTATTATATGAGCAAAAATAGAGATTTATTATGCCTAACAGCTAAAACCTTTTTATCGACCACATTTTTCAATAAATGTTAACTTAGGGTCTCAAATCCTGAAAAGGAATTTTGCTTCAGTTTAAAGTCAATCGATGTTTTTACCCATTTATGGTTCAGGCAAGGATTCAACTCAATCATTATTGCTATGATTCCCCCTGCTTTTTCATTTACTCAGGAATATATTTTGGAGAATGAGCGGGTCTTGTTGCGAGCTTTGAACCCGGAAGACATTCAGTATTTATCAGTTTTTTCTGAGCGGGAACCTGAATTATGGCAATACAGTTTGCAATCTGCCGCAGGAATCGATAATCTCGAGCAATACATTTCAGCTGCATGTGCGGGTAGAAAAGCAGGTCACAGTTACCCCTTTATTATTTTTTGTAAAAAAACACAACGTTATGCCGGTTCTACTCGTCTCTATGAGATTGATTTGAAAAACGCAGCTTGTCACCTGGGATATACCTGGATAGGGAAAGAATTTCAGGGTACCGGACTCAATCGTCATTGTAAGTACTTGTTGTTTCATTTTGCCTTTGAAAAATGTAATTTTCATCGGGTGGGATTGCGGGCGGATGCCAATAACATCAAAAGTATCCGCGCGATGGAAG